>JAFADQ010000098.1 GCA_023424725.1 Bacteroidota bacterium | reverse complement strand
TCACTACACCGTCATAGGTAGCGCCAACTTCCGGCACCGCCACGATTCCGTTCACGCGGCCAACAGCAGCTTTCATGCTATCTGCGTTGTTGGTGAAGATGTTAACGTAGCCCTTTTCATTCTTTTCTTCAATGGTAATAGTAGCTCCGGTGTCTTTCTGGATCTGCTGTACCACTTTACCGCCTGGCCCGATAACGGCGCCGATAAACTCGCGGTCGATAATAATGGTGGTTGAGCGAGGCGTGTGAGGCTTCATTTCCGGACGAGGCTCAGACATAGTCTTGGCCATTTCTCCAAGAATATGCAAGCGGCCCCGGCGTGCCTGGTCTAACGCTTCTTCCAACACCTGATACGGCAGGCCGTTTAGCTTTATATCCATCTGGCAAGCCGTAATACCTTTTTCGGTACCGGTTACTTTAAAGTCCATATCGCCCAGGTGGTCTTCGTCGCCGAGAATGTCGGAAAGAACAGCGTATTTGCCGGTTTCCTCATCAGAAATTAATCCCATTGCGATACCTGCTACAGGAGCCTTAATTTTCACGCCTGCATCCATCAGCGCCAGCGTACCGGCGCAAACAGTTGCCATAGAGCTCGATCCGTTAGATTCCAGAATATCGGAAACTACGCGAATGGTGTATGGGAAATCTTCTTCAGAAGGAAGCACTTTTTTGATAGCCCGCATTGCCAGGTTACCATGCCCAACTTCGCGGCGGCCAGGGCCACGGTTTGGCTTAACCTCGCCGGTAGAAAACGCCGGGAAGTTGTAGTGCAGCATAAATTTGTTGTAGCCGCTATACATAGCGCTGTCAATCATCTGCTCGTCTAGCTTTGTACCAAGCGTACAAGTGGTTAGCGATTGGGTTTCGCCGCGGGTGAAAATGGCGGAACCGTGCGTGCTTGGCAAATAATCTACCTGGCACCAGATCGGGCGAATTTCGTCTAACTGGCGGCCGTCTAAGCGGATGCGCTCGTTCAGGATCATGTCGCGAACGGCCTTTTTCTCGGCTTTAGAGTAATAGCGGGCCAGAACGGCCTGGTCTACTTCGTGTCCTTCCGGAAGGGTTTCGGCGAAACTGGATTTAACGGCACCGAAATTAGCTTTACGCTCGGCCTTAACCGGGTTTGCCATTTTAGCGATGTCGTAAGCTCTCTGGTAAACAAACTCTTTTACCTGGGCCATTAAACCTTCGTCGTGGTTTTCGTGGCTGTAGGTACGTTTCTCTGTTTTGCCTACTTCCTGCATCAGTTCCAGCTGAGCCTGGCACTGTACTTTTATGGCTTCGTGAGCAACTTTAATCGCCTCCAGCATATCAGCTTCGGAAACTTCGCTCATTTCGCCTTCTACCATGCCGATGCTGTTCATCGAGGCGCCAACGATCATATCGATATCGGCGCGGGCAAGGTCGGATGTTTTCGGGTTGATCTGGAACTGACCGTCAATACGGGCAACGCGAACTTCAGAGATCGGCGCTTCGAATGGGATATCAGAAACAGAGATTGCCGCCGAAGCCGCAAGCGCCGCCAGTTGGTCTGGCAATACTTCTGCATCGGCAGAAATAAGCGTAATGATAACCTGAGTTTCGGCGTGATAATCCGAAGGGAACATTGGACGCAGAACGCGGTCTACGATGCGGCAGATCAGGATTTCGTAATCGGAAAGGCGAGCTTCGCGCTTCAGGAAGCCACCTGGTATTTTGCCCGAAGAAGCGAACTTCTCCTGGTAATCTACAGATAGTGGTAAAAAATCGACGCCTTCGCGGGCCTCTTTGTTAGAAACGATAGTTGCCATGAGCATGGTGTTTCCCATTTTCACAACTACGGCGCCGTCCGCTTGTTTGGCCAAACGCCCGGTTTCGATGGTGATCTCGCGGCCGTCGGGCAGCGCGATCTTTTTGATGATTCCTTTTGGTTCGTTCATCTTGGTTTGCAGCTAATATATATACAGCGAAAGCAAAACGCCCCTGTGGCGGTTTGCGGTAATCCTTTTTAGAAACTCATCCCCGGCCCCTTCTCCAAAAGAGAAGGGGAGAAATCGGAGCCTTCGGCATTTTAAATAAAACAAAATGCGAAGCTCTTATAAAGTCCCTCTCATTTTGGAGAGGGGTTTGGGGTGAGGTTTTTATTCTGGCTTAAAAATAAAAGGAGCTTCGCAGATTGGTTTTACCCCTCATTGCCTAAAGGCATTTCTCCCGAGGGAGAAAAGAAGGCTGCGGGAGGCAAAAAACTATGCGTTAGGCGCCAAAATTTATTTAAAAAGATCAGAGATTAAAATTGGTCAGAAAAAAGATTAGGGAATTCAGAATACCCGAACTCCCTAACCCTTTATTAGTTACCCGATAAAATTATTTACGGATATTTAACTTCGCGATAATGGCGCGATAGCGCTCGATATCGGTTTCCTGCAAATGGTGCAGCAGGCGACGGCGCTTTCCAACTAGCTTAAGTAGACCTAAACGCGTAGAAAAATCTTTCTTGTGCGTTTTAAGGTGCTCTGTAAGGTGAGAAATGCGGGTCGTGAAAAGAGCGATCTGAGACTCAGCAGAACCGGTATCTGTTGCGTTGCCGGTTAAGCTATTCTTCGCGAAAATCTCTTTTTTAGCCTCGGTTGTTAATTTCATTGGGTTTTAAAAAAAGCTTCTGTTGTTTTATAACAAGCTGCAAAGATAGCGATTTTAGAATAAACTCAAAATCAAATTGGAGAATTTACCCTGCAATGCCCATTATTTTGCCCGTTACAGCCTGCTATAAAAGCTTAATTACACGTCAAGCTTATTCCTTTTTAACTTCATCATCAACTTCCGCCAGAAATCTACCTCCAGCAAACTGGAGTCGTTGCGGGCCTGGTAGAGAAAGAACAAACCTATTGGGAGAAGAATAAAATTTGCCAGCCACATGCCGTTCCAAACATGTATTAATCCTTCTCTGCCCCACTTTTCGCCCAGAATTGTAAGGATATAAAAGGTGATAAAGAACATGATCGAGATAAGAACCGGAACTCCCAAACCGCCTTTTTTAATGATAGCGCCAAGCGGTGCGCCAATCAAAAACATAATTAAGATTGCAACCGATTGGGTGTACTTTCTATGGATTTCGATCTCGTAAATATTGGCTTCGCGGAAGGTCATTTTAATTCGCTCGGCGTAGCTGGATGCAAAACTTTTAATGCTGCGGGCTTTGTTGGTGGCTTGTTTCAGGGCTCTTATAGGCATGGCAGCCACATCAAAACCAGCGTAATTTTCTACTACAGAATCGGCGGGAGCTATTAAACTGCCCCGGTCCTGGTTCAGCATCCGGCGGCGCTCTTGTATTATGCGGGCGGCAGCGCCAACGGCATTCTGGGCCATGGCAGTGTCGGGCTTAAAAAAAGTGTAGTACGGCGCAACATTTACGGGCATGCTTTGCTGCATGGTTACGTATTGCCTGCGCAGCGAATCGGTAATAAATGTAAGCTCATCTATCCGCTTCATCATCTTGTTTTGCGAAAAGAGCTCTTCTTTTGTGCGGTCCAGGTTAAAAGATGCCATACTGAACACAAATTTGCTCTTATCGAAATATGACCTTACAAATGCCTGGCCGCCGGCTCCGGCATCGCTTTGCTGCTCGTTGTAATTTACACCCCTGAAAAGCTCCATTATCAGGTAATTCTCGTTGTAGGCAAGGTACATGCGGCCAGAATCGGCAAGGGTTACGCTGGTATTTCCACGGCCTGTTGTGTGGTCGTAAATCATCAGGTCGCCCAAACCTTCGTCGTCGTACTTTTTATTAACCTTAAGGCTGTAGCCCGGCAAGCCGTTATAAAAAGAACCTTCTTTAAGATCGAGCGACGGTTTTTTCTGACGAATATCCCAAAGCAGGCTATACGCTTTAAGGTTGGCCTTTGGTACTATGTAATTATTGAAGAAGAACGCGCCGATGGTAATAAAAACCACCACCACAAAAATTGGCCTCAGAATACGCACCAACGATATTCCGGAAGTTTTAATGGCGGTAAGTTCGTGGTGCTCGCCCAGGGTGCCAAACGTCATTAGCGACGACAAAAGCACAGCCAAGGGCAGCGCCACGGGGGCCATATTCAGGCTAAAATAAAAAAGAAGCTCGGCAAAAATGGCAGCGCCCAGGTCTTTCCCCACAAACTCATCCATATACTTAAGCATATATTGCGTAAGCAGAATAAATTCTACAACAGCGA
>JAFADQ010000091.1 GCA_023424725.1 Bacteroidota bacterium | reverse complement strand
CATAGGAAAACGGGCCTCGCAGGGGTTCCGTTTTTTTTGTGGGTTATATGGATGATCAGCAGAATTTATAAGCAATTGAAATGCGCGCTAACAGCCTTGTATAACCGATCATCACTAAAAAATATCTTATGGCTATTGTATTTTATATTGATGTTTGTACTTTTAAGGGAGCGGTTGTGTGTTGGTTTGTATTTAGTTTAGTTAATAAGCTGCTTTTGTCTCTGTATCCTTTATGAAAAAATGCCTCTACACCTTGCTGGTAGGTTTGGGTTGCACTATGTTGCCGCTGGCCGTATCTGCGCAAAATAATACGGGCAAGCAATATCAGTTACTGTTTCAGTCGGGAGCGGTTACGCCCGAGGCTAATACAAATGGAGTAAGAAAGTTGCCTGTTCCGGCATCTTCCGAAATTGTAGATGGCACGTATTTCCGGATCGTGCAGTTCTGGCAAATTCCAACCGGGCAGCAAAAGCAACAGGTAAAAAAACTTGGCGTGCAGCTGCAGCACTACCTGCCGCACAACGCTTACTTTGCCGCTTTGCCGGTAAATGTAGATGCGGAGGCGCTGGCATCGGCAGGCGTACGGGCAGTTGTAAAGCTGGAAGCATCAAAAAAGCTATCGGCAGCGCTTAATAACCACGATTACCCGGCCTGGGCAGTTACCGGAAATACGCATATAGATCTGGTGGTGCAGTATTATCCGTCAGTAAATCCTGCAAGGGCCGAAAACCTGCTCAACAGAGACCAAATAGAAGTGCTAAGCCGCTACGATTTTTCTAACCAGGTTACGGTGCGGGTGCCCATTAGCTATATAGATCAGCTCGCGGAGCTTCCGTTTATATCGTACATAGAACCTATAGATCCGCCGGCCGAGCCCGAAAACCTGGTAGGCCGCACCAGCCACCGCTCTAACGCCATAGCTACAGATTACGCCATGGGCCGCCATTACAATGGTTTTGGCGTACAGGTGGCCCTTGGCGACGATGGCATTATCGGTCCGCATATAGATTACCAGGGCCGCGCCGACCAAAGCAACGTTTTTAGCAACGGTGGCGACCACGGCGACCACGTAGCCGGTATTATTATGGGAGCCGGAAATCTTAACCCAAAAACCCGCGGCATGGCCTTTGGCGCCGACCTGCATGTGTACGATGTGTGGGATGCTATTAACATGACGCCCAATACGTACATCAGCCCCGGAATCCGGATTACCTCGTTATCGTATGGCAACGGCTGCAATGCCGGCTACACCAGTTTTGCGCGCACCGCAGACAGGCAAACCCGCGAAATGCCATCGCTTATTCATGTTTTTTCGGCCGGAAACTCGGGCACCAGCAATTGCAACTATGGCGCGGGTAGCGGCTGGGGCAATATAACCGGCGGTGTAAAAGTTGGTAAAAACGTAATCGCGGTAGCCAATCTTAGCTCCTTAGATGCCGTGTCGAACTCGAGCAGCCGCGGGCCTGCGCACGATGGCCGCATTAAGCCCGACATAAGCGCCGTAGGAACAAGTGTTTTTTCTACCGATAACCCGAATACGTACAGCACAAAGTCAGGCACCTCTATGGCCTGCCCCGGCGTTTCGGGCACATTGGCGCAACTTTACCAAGCCTACCGCGAGCTTAACAACGGCACAGATCCCGAAGCAGGATTAATAAAATCGGTAGCCATGAATACCGCCGACGATCTGGGCAATGCAGGCCCCGATTTTACCTACGGTTTTGGGCGCATAAACGCGCTGCGGGCCGTACGGGTGCTGGAAGACCAAACCTACTTTACCGATTCTGCCACACAAGGCTCATCGCAGTCTTTCCAGATCACGGTTCCGGCCGGCACTGGCCAGGTAAAAGCCATGCTCTACTGGACCGATTACGAAGGAGCCAGCAATGCCTCAATTGCTTTGGTTAACGATCTGAACATGCAAATGGTGGCGCCAAACGGAACCAGCTATGACCCCTGGGTGCTTAACCATACAGCAAACTCGTCGGCGCTTAATTCTCCGGCAACGCGGGGTATAGATAATCTTAATAATGTAGAGCAGGTAACCCTTAATAATCCGGCTGCAGGCACTTATACCATTAATGTTTCAGGTTTTGCTGTGCCGCAGGGCCCGCAAACGTATTATGTGGTGTATACTTTTCTTAACGCGGCGCCGGAACTTACCTACCCCATAGGCGGCGAGTCTTTTGTGCCGGGCGAGGAGGAAACCATCCGTTGGGATGCCTACGGCACATCAGGAAGTTTTACATTAGAATATTCTGCCGATAGCGGCGCCACCTGGAACACAATCGCTACTAACATACCAGGCACCCGCCGTTATTATAACTGGGCGCCACCTGCCACCCTTGTTACCGGCCAGGCATTGGTAAAGATAAGCCGCGGAGCTTTTGCCGATACCAGCAATGCCGTTTTTACCATCATAAGAGTACCCACAGCCCTTAATTTCGAATACATCTGCAATGATTCTTTAAAGTTTGAATGGTTTAACGTGCCCGGCGCCACTGGCTACGAAGTAAGCGTGCTTGGCCAGAAATACATGGATTCTTTAACTACCACCACCGCTACATCGGTAGTGTTATATGGTTTTTCTACCACACAGCCAGATTGGTTTAGTGTAAGAGCTATCGGCCCCGATAATGGCTATGGCCGCCGCGCGGTTGCTAAACAAAAGCAAACGGGCACACTAAATTGCACCCTGCCCGATGTGGCAATTCTTAATATCACCAGTCCGGTGCCGGGTTGTTTTTCAGGAAATAACGCGCGGCTTTGTGTAACGTTCCAAAACCTGGGGCCAATGGCTGTAAATAACCTGGAAGTGGGGGTTTCTGTTGATAACGGCATGCCGGTTATAGTGCCTTTGCCTATTACCTTGTGGCCGGGCGGCACTACAAACTATTGTTTCGATGCAAGTTTGCTACATCTTCCGGCTTCGGGGCCTTTGCAAATTTCGGCTTCTATTATAATGCCCGGCGATGCTAATCCGGCAAATAATATCCAGACTGTAACGCCGGTACTTATGCTGCCTCCGGTGGTTTCTATAAGTTATAGCGGCTCGGGTAATCACTTCAGCTTCTCTTCGTTGGCACCGGCCGGAAGTTCTTATAACTGGAGTTTTGGAGATGGTGGCACTTCTACTCTGCCATCGCCTACGCATAGCTACACTGCAGACAGTACCTACTCTGTAACACTTATTGTAACCGACAGCAGCGGCTGCAGCAGCAGTGTTTCCGAAACCATATCGGTAATTACCGGCGCAAGCTCAGATCTGAATCAGAAAATAACCCTTTACCCTAACCCCGCCACCGGCCATGTAGTGCTGCAAAGCCCTATTGCCACAGAGGGCACAATGCAGGTAGAAGTAATAAATATGCTGGGCATGGTGGTGCACCGCGCTACAGCAACATCTGCCAGGCACAAACTAAACCTGCACCACTTACCCGCGGGCTCTTATGTTATAAAACTAACCGGCAGCAGCCAAACTTTTACCGCGCCGCTTATTCTGCAGCGCTAATTTTTTGGTTTCTGATGCATACAAAAGCGGGGCCTGCAGGTTCCGCTTTTTGTAATTATTCGCAATTGGCGAAAAGGCCATATTAAAATTTTCTGTTTCTGTCTGCAAATCACTGTTTTCGGAACCTGATTTCAGATTAATTAAAGCATCGTTTTTATACTTTTTCTATTATAGTCGTATAGGGCCTGGTAAAGAAAAGAGCAGTACTGGTTGTGCTGTTGATCTTTTTTGTTTCTGAAACTAACACCTAACACTATGAGAAAAACACTTTTACTTTTTTCTGCCGCGCTGCTGTTTTCGGGCGCCGCAATGGCACAAACCAACGGCTTGCAAATTGGCGTGAAAGCCGGCGTAAATGATGTAGGCTGGCTGGGCAAAGACTCGGAAGGCGACCGCTGGAAAAACCGCCAGGGACCGCATGGCGGAATTTTTCTTAGCATTCCGGTTACGCCAAAAACGTTCTCTTTCCAGCCCGAATTGCTGTATTCTATGAAAGGCGCCAAGCACTCGGCAAACTTAACGGCCGGCAACGCCGATGAAGATGTGGTTGTTACCCAGCACCATATAGATGTTCCGCTAATGGCCGTAGTCCGCGCCCGGTTTTTGGTTTTCGAGCTGGGCGTAGTGCCCTCGGTGCTGCTT
>JAFADQ010000090.1 GCA_023424725.1 Bacteroidota bacterium | reverse complement strand
TTCCCTGGCCGTCCAGTACAATCCAGTCGGCGGGTACAAACCAGTGGTACTGCAGTGGATTGCCATTGGCATCGTGTGTTAAACCAACACTGTAAACCGCTATGTCTTCGTAAGAACAAACAGTATCGGGGCCGCTAATTTTACCAAAAACATCCGACTCTATTTCGCCTTCGTTCATCATTCTGGCGTGGCTGTTGGCAGAGTGCTGGCTTTCCATAAACTGTGCTATTCCTTCGGGGTTAACCGGGGCAGTTAATATAGCATCTGGAGAGTAGTAATCGTTTTGTGCATTGGCGGTAAAAGAAAAAGATAAAAGAGTAAAAAATAAAATTGCTAACTGAGAACGCTTAAAGTACTGCTTTGAATTGCCAAGGGCAAGCAGAGAGAAAACTGAGGAAAGCGTATTCGTATATTTAGAGTAAGATTGAGTTTTCATGACATTATATATAAGAGGGTAATCTAATAGATCGACCGGTAAATCCGGGATCACAAATTGTATTTTCCTACCTGGCTTAATAATATTGCCAGTAAAGAGCCTACACATCCTTATACGTTTTTTTCGGACTTTCTTTACACCCTTGCGCCCTTTTTATTTGATTTACAGTGTTTTGTAACTTAATTTTATGTTTTGCGTATTTTATATAATATAAGGTGAGAACAAAAACTCTTTTAAAACGTACTTACTACTAAAATAAAAATATTATTTTTTTAATAAATCTTCTAGTTCTCCGTCTGCAAACCTGTTTTGCTGTAGAAAGAGAACTAAACCCCTTTATACTTTAGCATTCTGCAAAACATTAAGATCCCTCCTTACCTAGGCTACTAAACTGCCAAAGCTATTAGGCTACTCCTTTTCTCAGATCATAAAATTTAACCAGGCTGCAAAGGCCAAAAAACAGGTCGCCAGCGGCTAAAAAACGGTTACTTTCTAACTCTACTACAAACTCGCTTATTTTAAGCTAAATGCTCTGTTTACTGCAAGCCATTAAATCGGGGCATCCAGTGCAGCAAAAAGTTTTATTTGTCGGGTACACACTATTACACAGCCAGCGTCCGTACAAACGCTTTCGTGGCACGTCAGAGAAGACACTAATGTGGGCAACTTAGTAGTTAAACCCGTTAACCTAAACTTTATCGTGCATTAGTATTGGGATCAGTTAGCAAAAGCTGCTTGCTTACGCTCCACAGGAGGAATGATATCGCTGAATCTGGAAGGCTGTATTATGCTGAAATAACAGAGACCAATAAAGCGCTCTTCTTACAAACTTTTACTCTTTTAAGAACACCAACCACCTCTTAACTGATTTATGGCTGTAACGGGCATTATTTTGGCCTTTACAGCCTGCTCTTTTATTAAGAAAGTACCAGGTTTAATCTACCATTCATTACGGCTTTTGTAGAGTAAGAACATACAATCTGTAATTACCTTCCGGTGCCATTAAATTTGATGCCCACAGGCACATATTATGATTAAATTGAAGGGTAATTTCTTCGTACCATCTTATTCTGCAAAAGCCTTTTTAAAATTGAGATAGTAAAAAAAGAAAGGCGCCAACTGGCGCCTTTCTTTTTTAGATGAGGGACTTTATATATTAAAGCTTAGTAATTCGCAGGCTCTGTTTGTTGGTATCGCTGCTAATGTTCAGGATATATACACCTGCTGTATAGCGGCTGATATCTATTTGCTGGTTTGCATTCAGGATGCTGTTGGCATTGCCTGAGTAAACTGTTTGTCCGGTCGCAGACACAATCGTGATAGTAGCGTTAGCCGGAGTGCCTTCTGGCAATTCTAACTTAAACATACCAGATGTTGGGTTAGGATAAGCTTTTACAGGCTCTGTGCTTCCGAAAGCTACGCGGTCTACTGCACGTACCGGAGAGTATTCAAACGTACCATCATTATCAATCTGCTTTAAGCGGTAGTAAGTAACATCGGTAAGCGGCTGGGTATCTTTAAAGCTATATTCAGATACCTGGGTGGTTGTACCGTTACCGGCAACTTTACCTATCAAATCGAAGTTCTTACCATCTTTGCTACGCTCTACTTCAAACAAGGCATTGTTTAGTTCGCTGGCAGTTGACCAGTTAAGCAATACAGCAGATTGCGCACGGGCAGCGTTAAACGAAATCAGTTCTACAGGCAGCGGAATTACTTCGTCGCAGTTTACAACATAAAGATCGTCGGTATCGGTACCACACTCGTTGGTAGCAACTACAGTTACATTACCAGATAATCCACCAATGGCAACCAGAATGCTTTCAGTACCCTGGCCATCAATAATAAACCAGTCGGCAGGTACAGTCCACACATACGTATCAGCAGTTCCTTCCAGCAAGTTAGCAGTGTACGTTACAGCGTCTCCGGCTAATTCACATACCGAATCCGGACCGGCAACTTCTACATTAGGCGCAACACAAACCGGGTTTGGATCACATGCATCCAGGTCAAACTCTACGTATCCGATCATTAAAGCAGCTTTTGCCTGCACTTTAACAGTATTCATGTTAGCGAATGTAGAGGCTGTTACTACAAACTCGAAGGTATCGTGCACACCATTTTTGTATCCTTTAGCGTTGTTAGCCTCAAACTTAATAGAACGGAACGGGTTGTTGGTTGCATTTTCTATTGAATAGTTAAAGGCAGCAGAGTAGTTGTTATTTGGAGATACGGCAGTGGCACCATTTGGAAGACCGAAGGCAGCATAGCTCAGGTCGCGGTTACAGTTTGTCTGGATCTCGAATTTAAGCTTTACATTACCGGTTGGCAGTGTAGTAGCACCCAGGTAACGGAATTCGAAGCACCCGTCTACCAGTACGCAAGGGCCTGTAGTTGGTGGCGGAGTAGTTCCGCAGTTATTTACTACCACAGCAAGAGAGGCGCTGTTATTTCCGCAGTTGTTAGAAGCTGTTACGTTTACATTACCCGAAGCAGAGCCCGGAGTTGCTGTAAGAGTTGCGGTTCCCTGGCCAGATACTATGTTCCAGCCATTTGGCAGAGTCCAGTTATAGGTAGTGGCAGTACCGGCTGTTAAATTTGCAGTAAACGTTACAGTAGAATCTAAACAAACAGTAGCTGCGCCCTGAACTTGTACCACAGGAGCCACGCATGGCGTTACCGGCGAACAATCGTTAATATTGAATTCTACAAAACCAATTTTGTTAGCGGCTTTTGCCTGCACTTTTACAGTGCTCATGTTAGAGAAAGTGTAAGGAGTAACTACATACTCAAAAATATCTATAGCGCCGTTCTTGTAACCATTGGCGTTGGTAGCCTCAAACTTAATAGATCGGAACGGGTTGTTGGTTGCATTTTCTATTGTATAGTTAAAGTTTGCGGCATAGTTACTAGACGGCGAAACGGCAGTAGCGCCATTTGGCAAACCGAAAACCGCATAGCTTAAATCGTGGTTGCAATTGGTAATAATCTTAAATTTAAGTTTTATGTTGCCATTTGGCAAGGTAACATTGCCATGGTACTGAAATTCAAAGCACTCGTCGGTTTCTATACATGGTCCGTTGCCTTGTGCAAAGGCAAAGCTGGTAGAGATGTAAATTAGGGTAACTACTAAAAAAGCGATTAGCTTAGACGAGAAAGAAAGGTCGTTGTTGCGGTAACGTAAACCGTATGTATATATAGAAGTAAAAGTTTTCATGGTTGTATATATAAAAAAGGAAAAAAACTAAAAGATCTACCGGATTCTCCGGGATCAGAATTGTATTTTATTACCTGACATAAAAATGTAGCCAACAAATCAAATACAAGCATTTATACGTTTTTTCCGGTTCAAATTTTCAAAACCCTTACTATTTTATTTGATTACCAGCTATTTGCAACTTTTAAAAATGAAATTCGTATTATTATATTATATAAGGTAAAAACTTTAGGCAGCGAAATCCGTAAGAACAAGCATAAAAAAAATTGCATTTTAAATATTTTTCTCATTAATAATACTCCTGTTAAAAGTAAATCTTAATTCAGTTTCAGGTTTTACAACGCATTTTTTACTTCAGAAGAAGACCTTCGTATTCCTCAAAAACCCTTCACTTTAATCCGGTTATTTTTCTACCGTGTTTATCTTAATTCTTATCCGGTAATTTATAGCTTAGGCGTTATCGAAAATTTAGTATTAGTTTTACTGAATTTACCAATACCCCTAAAGGCTACACATGGATTTAGTAGAGCTAAACGGTTTAGACAGCAGCCGCCACCCCTGGGAGCTTGCACGCCTCGAGATCGTTTATAAACATATTCTCAACGTCTCTAAAGCCCACCAAAAATCATCGCTTAAGTTGCTGGATGTTGGCTCCGGCGATGGCTACTTTATAAGAGAGATTTGCCGCCGCCTGCCGCAAGCCGAAGCCATAGCTGTAGATATAGAATATACAGATAGGATGCTGGAGCAGCTGCAGGCAGCAAATAAAGACCTGCAGCAACGTGTGCGCTATTTAAAAGACTTAGCCGAGGTGCCTGTTCAGGATTACGACATAGTGATTTTACTGGATGTAATAGAACATGTAGCCGATGTAAAAGGTATTTTTTCTCATATTTTTACCCGCCTGAGCCACGACGCCTCCTTTATAGTTACCGTACCTGCTTTCCAGAATTTGTTTTGCTCTCATGATGTTTTTCTGAAGCATTACCGCCGCTACACTACCGCCCTGCTGCAACAGCACCTGGAGCAGAGCAATATTAAGGTTATTAAAAAAGGATATTTCTTTTTTTCTTTGTTGTTACCCCGCCTTTTGCAGGTAATCCGCGAAAAACTTGCCGGAGATAAAACAGCTCACCAAAACGGAATTGGCAAATGGAGCAAGGGCAACACGGTTACTAACCTCATAAAAAAGGTGCTGGTAACAGATGCAGGTGTTAGCGCCAAGCTTGGGTTGCCCGGTTTATCTGTTTATGCCATCGGAAAAAGTAAAGTAAAATAGAAAAAAATGGTAGATATAGTTATTCCTTGCTATAACGAAGCCAAACGATTTCCAGAGGCCGCCTTTAAAACCTTCTTCCAACAAAACCCAGATTACCATTTTATTTTTGTAAACGATGGCAGCAAAGACCAAACCCTGCAGATGCTGCTTGCCCTGGAGAAATACGGAAACGGCCGGATTGAAGTAATAAATCAGAAAAACCAGGGAAAAGCAGCGGCTGTAAGAGCCGGAATGCTGCACGCCGCAGCTAAAAACCAATTTAGTTATATTGGCTTTCTGGATGCTGATTTTGCCGCCACTCCCGAAAATTTTAACCTTTTCTTAACCATTGCTAAAGAGTTTAACCACCGCTATGTGCTCTTAATGGGCAGCAGGGTAAAAAGGCTTGGCGCGCACATAGAAAGAAAGCTGTCGCGCCATATAATTGGCAGGGTGGTAGCCACAATCATTAGCAGTTATATTCTTAAACTTCCGTCGTACGATACCCAGTGCGGTGCCAAAATGTTCCGGAAAGAAGTGGTAACAGCTATTTTCGATAAACCGTTTAACACTAAATGGCTCTTTGATGTAGAAGTGATTTTGCGGCTTATTACCAATGTGCCGGGCTCAGAGAAGCAGATTCTGGAAATACCACTAACCGTTTGGGAAGACAAAGCCGGATCTAACCTTACGTATAAAGACGCGCTATCGGTTTTTAGAGAAATGTGGCGCATTAAACGAATGTATAAGCGGTAGTTGTAGCTGCCAAACAATAATTAATTCCGAAAACCCTGCGCGCTTAACTTCCGTTGATAACGGATAATAGCTAATCAGAACTATGAAAAAGATTTCGACAAAGGCTGGAATTTACTTTCTGGCAGCAGCCCTGGTGTTTGGCGCACCGTTTTTTACCGCTTGCAGCACCGGCACCGGCGATGGTGAAACTAATGTAGAAGACGCCAGCGGCAAAGACGTTCACGAAAAATCGGGGCACGATAAAGATGCCGATGGCGTGGAAGACAACGAAAGAGGAGCCGACCGCTAACAATAACGCTACCTAAAAAAACAGCCGCCCAAGCGTAATGCAAAGGCGGCTGTTTGCTTTTGTAGTTACAAATTACCTCACTACTACCCCATTCGGGAAATGCCCGCCAGAAGATAAGGAGCCTTTATCGTTGCCATTGCTGTTAAAAATATACATACGGCCTGTCGACGATCCGGCAGCTTCGGTAGTAACTATATCGCCGTTTTTAGCGCTAACTGCCAGGCCATAAAACATGGTGCCGGGTTTGGTTATAAATGCTTCGGTTGGCAACTGCGTATCGGCAATATTCATCCTGAAAACTTTATCGTTCAGCACAAAATATAAAAAATCCCGGTCGGGGCTCATAGCCATCACAGTTGGGTGATCTGTGGCGGCAGGCATCGGCAGGGTTAATTCTACCTCGTTTGTGGTGGTATTGATCTTTACCAGAGAACCGGCCTTATCTACAAAGCCATTAAAACCACCATATTGCCCGGTGCACAAAACCCATAAATTATTATTACGGTCTATATGCATTGCGCTGGGCTTTATGCCCACCTGAATGTTGGTTTCTACGGCGTCGGTAGCGGTATTAATAACTGAAACAATGCTGTCGTTGGCATAACCGCCCGTATTGCTGATGTACGCTTGCTGGTTATGCACCACAATTTGCTCTGGCCCTGCACCGGTGTTTATTGTGCCGGTAACCGAGAAATCATTTAAATTAATAATCTGAACAGAATTACTGAACCAATCGGTTAAATACCCTTTGGATGCCGAAATGGCCTTAAAATACCGCGGCGATGAAACAGAGGTGATGGTAGCTAAAGAGGCGAAAGAAGCAGAATCTACCACCTCTACCTTACTGCTGCCATTTACTACAATGTAACCCAGCCCGTTTGCAAAACCAAGCGACTGCACCACATCGCCGAGGGCGCGGTTATTAACCTTCCGGAAAAAATCTACTTCTACGCGTTGGGTGTCGGCATTGGTATTGTAAAAAGTAATGTTGCCGTTGCCGCTGTTAAAGCTGCCTTCGTTTACGATGTAGTACACGTTGGAGGTATCTGGAAGTGGCTGCTGATTAGTATCGTCGTCGTTATTGCAGGCGCTGAACGATAAGCAGGCAACACCAGCTAGTAAAAGTTGTGTAATTTTTAAAGTTCTCATTTTATGGATTTGTTGAAGTATTTGGAATATTGATGTTTAGCCGCAGCTCGTAATGGCGGCCAGGCATAGGCATGTTTACCACGGTTTGATATGGCGTATCGAACAGGTTTTTGGCCACGGCAGTTACATTAAACTGTAATTTCTTTACCGCCACCTCCGGCGACCAGATCAGCAAATCAGCAACCGAGTATGCATTTAAACTGCCCAGATTATCGGTTGTGGTGTACAACTTGCCGCTAAAGCTTTGCTGCCAGCCAATATTTAGCCACGCATGGTGCACCGAGGCAAAAAGCGTAGCCGAATGCACGGGCACATACATTAATTGCTTGTTTTCCAGCGCGCGGTTTTTGTTATTTATCTGTGTAGATAAGGTGTAGGCATACGCGCCGCGGGCTCTGAGGCTAAGCTTGTGTTGCGGCAAAAGATTATACTTTAGTTCAGAACTCAGCTCGGCGCCACGGGCCCAAACCTGCTCCAGGTTTTGCGGAGCATACACCATTCCGGTTACCGGCCGCCAGACTATCATGTTTTCTATAACCGAATTGTAAATGGTAATTTCGGTTTTTCGCAGAATGAGCCGTTCGTTTTGGGGTTGCCAGGAAAGGCCGGCTTCGGCAGACAAACCGCGCTCCGGCCTCAGGTTAGGATTTCCGCCCGGCTGCCAGTAGCGCTCGTTAAGGGTGGGCACTCTAAAACTGTTGGCAATTTGGGTTTTAAGCTGTAATGCACCGTTTTTTGCCATCTGCAGCTCTGTTCCTAAAGAAAAAGTCGGGTCCGGATCGAAACCTGTAACAAATTCTTTTCGCGCCGATAAGGTAGCAACCGCTTTGGGGTTAATATTATACCTGACCGATGCGAAAAGCGCCTGCTGGTATTGCTCTACATCTCTGCCGTATTCTTTTATTTCGCCAACTATTCTTCTTATCTGCGCGCCACCGTTAAGGCTTACCGATTTAATATTTATTCTGTGCTCGGCTTCTGTAAGCCAGGTATTTGTGCGGGCCTGCCCTGGCGTATTTATATTTATAGTAGGGTTTTTATAAGCTAAAAAATCGTTTAAATAAGCGATGCGCAGCGTAGAGTTTCCGTTGGCGTGTTGTTTCCGTACAATTGCCGCGAGCCGGTTTGCTCTGTCTTCTTGTTCGGCGCGGCTAACCGGAACGCCCATTACCGGCGGTATTTGCCGCTCGCTGCGCAAAGCCCAGCCATGCACCGAAATCGATAATTTTTCGGTAGGATAGAAAAAAAGATCCTGGCTGAAATGTTGCTGCGAAAAGGCGGCATTGGGGGTATATTCTTTGCGGCGCGTGGGCGAAAACTCATTAATGAACGGAAAATTATTCTGCGCTTCCGAATACTGTACACTGCTTTTTCCCTGCCATTTTTTACCTCCGTACGTGCCCGAAACCAGGCTTTGCAGCTTGCCGAAACTGCCCACCGTTTGCGCAAACTGCAGCCCATGCCCATTGGCAGGTACAGGCCAGGAAGTAAGCAGCAACGTGCCTCCTACCGCGCCGCTGCCATACAGCGCGCTCATGGGCCCATGCGACAATTGCAGCGACTGCGCCATAGCAGCCGGCACCAAACTAAAATCGTTTATGCCGTTAGAGGGGGTGTTTATTTGAATGCCGTTCCAGACAAGCGCGGTTTGGTTAGACGTGGTGCCGCGCACGCTTACCG
>JAFADQ010000059.1 GCA_023424725.1 Bacteroidota bacterium | reverse complement strand
CTGGCTAAAGCTGGTTTTCTGTGGCCAAAATAGTTACCGCTGCGAAGGCCGTTTTTCTGGCCGTTACAGCCCATCAACCTTAGTTTTAAGACATTATATGACGAGCTCAAAAGATCTTTTTTCGGCCCAGGCAGAGGCGTATGCCATGTACCGGCCACACTACCCCGACGAACTGTATGCCTACCTGGCAGATTTAACTACGGGCCACGACGTAGCCTGGGATTGTGCCACCGGAAGCGGACAGGCGGCTGTTGGTTTATCTAATTTTTATAAAAAAGTTATTGCTACAGACAGCAGCCAGGAACAGCTAAAACATGCCGTAAAAAAACCCAACATAGAGTACATACATTCGCCTGCCGAAAAGTGCCCCTTGCCCGACGCATCTGTAGACCTTGTGGTGGTGGCGCAGGCCGTGCATTGGTTTAACCTCGATGCGTTTTTTAAGGAAGTGCAGCGCGTGCTAAAACCAGGCGGCGTAATTGCTTTGTGGGGCTACAAGCGTACCAAACTCACCAAACTGGAGTCGCTAAACTCAATTATAAGATATTACAACATGCACACGCTGGCCAATTACTGGGCCCCCGAAGTGCGCATGGTAAACGAGAGTTACCAGGCTATTAATTTCCCGTTTAAAGAGCTGTCGCCGCCTAAGTTTAATTTCGAATCAGATTGGACCCTGGACCAGATGATGGGTTACATGTACTCCTGGTCTGCCACGCAAAATTACATTCAGGAAAAAGGCGAAAACCCGCTTGGCAAGGTGCGCCAGCAACTGGCCGCCCGCTGGGGTGGGCCGGAAGCTACCCGCACGGTAGTTTTCAGGTTGCACTTCCGTATTGGCCGGAAAGAATAGTAAATGTGCCGATTTTAGATGTGCCGATGTGCAGATTTTAAAATTTCAGATGATATGGTAGGGGCGAATTGTATTCGCCCTTATTTTTTTGCTTTGATTTATGGTTTCAGCAATCAACCCAAATCCGCTTGTAATTGTAGCAAGTGCCCGCCGGAATTCAGATACCGGCGCATTTGTGCAGGCTGTTTTTGATGGAACTGAAATAGAAAAGACTGATTTGCTTGATTACGAAATAGCGCCTTACCAATACGACCATAATTACCCTGTAACCGATGGTTTTTTGGCCATCGCAGCCCAAATGTTGCAGCACGATATAATTGTTTTGGCCACGCCCGTTTATTGGTACGCCATGAGCGGGCAGCTAAAGATATTTTTCGATAGGCTTACCGATCTTGCCGAAACCCACAAACCAATTGGCAAAGCTTTACAAGGCAAATGTATCGCTGTTCTGGCCATCGGCACCGACCCCGGCGCGCCTCAGGGCTTTGAAATTCCGTTTAAGTTAACGGCCAAATATTTTGGGATGAAATACGTGGGGCTGGCTTATTGCGAAAGAAAACACCTGGCAAACAAAGAACTAATACAAAAGATAAAAGCCGGTTTTCTGAACCGGCTTTTATAAGGTCGAATCTCTGGTTTTACGCTCTAACGGCACAAAAAACGGGCTTACCAGCCTGTTTTGCCGCCGCCCATAAGGCCTCCAAGCAAACCGCCTAAGCCGCCCATGCCGCCTGCGCCGCCACGTTGCGAGTAGCCGCCGCGCCCGCCAAGTCCGCCCAGAATAGATACCAGCGAGCCCAGTCCGCCGCCACCCGTCATGCCGCCATTGCGTCCGTAGCCGCCCATCATTCCGCCGCCGCCCATACCACCGAGCAGGCCTCCCAGAATTCCGCCAAGGCCGCCGCCCATGCCGCCCATCATGCCACCGCGCCTAAAGTTTCCGCCGCCGCGCATCATACGCGATAAAACCAGTGGCGCAAGTATACCAAGCGCGCCTTTCATCAGCATGTTAGAGTCTATGCCGGCCTTGTTTAGCATATCGCCAACGCCGGCTTTAGAGGCAAAATTTTGCGGCTGGGCCACATCTTCTTCTGTAATTTGGGTTTTGTTTGCCGCCTGCACAAACTGATGCAAAGCGGTAAACTGCTGGTCGTTTATGTTCAGGTAAGTGGCAATCATCTTTATTTTTTCTTCTTCGTCGGCTGTAAAAGCGTTATCGGAATAAGCAAAGCTGATTAAGTCGGTAATAAGCGAAAACCGCAGCTGGCTGCTTTTTAGCGTATCGAGGTTTTGTTGCAGCGTTTGCGGGGTAGAGTTTTGCGCGGCATACATTACTTGTTGCTCTGCCGCTTCAGAGAGGTCGGCGCGGTCGCAGAGGGCAGTAATAAAAGCCGATTCTTCGGGAGTTACCGTTCCGTCAGATCCGGCCATGGCCGCGATGGCGCTCAGGTAAGCAATTTTTTCGGTGTCGGAGAAGTTCTGGAGTAAATGAGTGTCTTGCGTATCCATAGGTTTGGTTCATCAAATTAGAGCTTGCATAAACGATGGTTACCGGTAAAAGTTAACAGGTTTTGGATGTGCAGATTATAAATGCGCAAATGTGCAGATTGAAAATAATTGTTTAGGTAGCGAGCGGCAGAGCATCTCCGAAAATGCTTCCAGGTCTGAAGGCGCTGGAAAGGTTTTGCTCGTGCTATATTCCCGGCAAGTTATCGCCACTCACAATAATCTGTTACAAGATCCATTTTATAATCAATCCGAAATCTGCAAATCAAAAACCGCACATCTACACATCTTCAATCTACACATTTAAAATCCGCACATCTACAAATCAACGCATCTTCACTATCTTCACACCTGCATGAATTTACCGCTGTTTAGATTTTTTTTGGTTCTGATGGCCTGCTTTTTGGCCTTTGCTGCTACTGCCGGCTCGCTGAAAGGCCGTGTAACCAATACGGCAGGCGAGCCGATGCCCTTCACCAACATTTACATAAAAGGCACTACAACCGGCACGGCCAGCAACGAACAGGGTTTTTACAGGCTGGCGCTAAAACCTGGCAATTATGTGGTGGTGTTTCAGTTTGTGGGCTATAAAGCGGTAGAGCTACCGGTAGAAATGGGCGCCGAGGATATAGAGCGAAACGTGGTGCTGGAGCCCGAGGCCTATAATCTGGAAGAGGTGGTGGTGCGCGCTACCGACGAAGACCCGGCGTATGAAATTATACGGCAGGCAATCCGGAAACGGAAACATCACTTACAGGAAATTGACGCGTTGAGCTGCCAGGTATATGTAAAAGGTTTGCAGCGGCTAACCGAAGTGCCTGGAAAAGTGCTGGGCTTTAATGTGGCCGGTTTAGAGCCGGGCATTGTGTATTTATCGGAATCGGTATCGGAGTTGTATTGGGAGCAGCCGGGCAAGTTCAGGGAGCGGATGGTATCGAGCAAGCTGAGCGGCAAAAACCAGGGCTTTAGCTTTAACAAGGCATCTGATATGGATGTGAATTTTTACCGCAACCTGATAGATGCCCAGGACCTGAACGAGCGCGGTTTTGTATCGCCCATCGCGGCAAACGCCATGTTGTTTTACCGCTACTCGCTCTCGGGCGCCAGCTACCAGGATGGCGTGCAGGTGCACAAAATAAGAGTAACGCCGCGCCGCAAAAACGACCCCGCTTTTACCGGCTACATTTATATTACAGACGGCACGTGGCGCATACACAGCCTGGCGCTGAGCGTGTATAAACACAACGGAATTGAGTTTGTAGATTCGCTTACCGTAAGCCAAACATTTATGCCCACCGCGGCCGGGCCCTGGGTGCTGCGGTCGCAGAAATTTACCTTTAGTTTCGATGCGTTCGGGTTTCAGGGGAACGGGTATTTTCTGGGCGTTTATTCTAAGTACAAAGTGCGCTCTAATTACCCCGCGGTGGCGCCAAAACCGGCCGC
>JAFADQ010000042.1 GCA_023424725.1 Bacteroidota bacterium | reverse complement strand
CTACACTTACTCTCTGGCGCCCTGGTTTTTGCTGTCCGCAGCCTGCCCTTTTTCAGCAAACTTAACGGCTAAGGCTAACTTCTTCTAAGGCCACGATTTTAGTTACCGGTTGCCTGAAGCTTAGCCTGTGGTGTTTTGTTAAACCAAGTTTGGCAATAGCTTTGCAATGCGCGGCCGTGCCATAACCCGCGTTTCTTTCCCAGCAATACTCCGGATATTCTTCGCCAAGCTTGCGCATTAATTCGTCGCGGTGTGTTTTGGCCAGCACCGATGCCGCGGCAATGCTGGCAAATTTACCATCGCCTTGTACTATGCACTGGTGCGGAATAAACGGGTAAGGCTTAAACCGGTTGCCATCTACCAGTAAAAATTCGGGAGTAACTTTAAGCTGCGCGGTTGCCTGATGCATAGCCAGAATAGATGCCTGCAGAATGTTAATCCGGTCTATTTCCTGGTTACAAACTTCGGCCACGGCAAAATCTACCGCTTCTTTCACAATAATTTCGCGCAGCACATCGCGGTTTTTGGCGCTCATCTGTTTAGAGTCGTTCAGAAGCGGATGATGAAAATCGCGGGGAAGAATTACAGCCGCCGCTACCACCGGCCCGGCCAGGCAACCTCGCCCGGCTTCGTCGAGGCCGGCTTCTGTTAATTCTGAGGTAAAATAAGGCTGCAGGGGCATAGATTATGTAACCGATATCAGAAAAGTAAAAGCTGCAAGGGCCAAAAATAGTTCTGTTTCAGCCTGAAAACCATTGCCTATGGTAAGATAAAGATAGCGGTTTCTTCAGAAATAAAATTTTTACCGCACTAAACAGCGGGCAACGCTTGCGGGTCTAAAGACGCTGGAAGGTTTCCTGGTGATCTCCTGCGCGAATATTCTAAAAAAACCGTTCTTCTGTTCTTAGCTAGGAAGCTAAGAACAGCGGACAATAGAAACGCTTCAAGATCTAAAGGCGTTGGAAGGTTTCCCGGCCAACACCTGCGCGAATGTTTCTAAAAAACCTTCCAGCGTGCCTGCACCTGGAAGCGTTTTGCCGCGCCAACATCAACCTTCCTCGCTCTGCAGCTGCTTCTCGTATAAACTGCGGTACTCGCCTTCCTGGGCTATTAGTTCTTCGTGAGTGCCAAGCTGCACGATGGCGCCATCGTCCAAAACCAAAATTTTATCGGCCAGTTTTACGGAGCTTACCCGGTGCGATATTATTATGCTGGTTCGGTTTTCCATTATGCGGTGCAGCGCGTTCAGAATGGTGTTCTCGGTGGTGGTGTCTACGGCGCTCAGCGAGTCGTCCAGAATTAAAATCTTCGGTTCGCGGGCAAGGGCTCTGGCAATGGAAACGCGCTGCTTTTGGCCGCCCGACAAGGTAATGCCGCGCTCGCCCAGCTTGGTATCGAAACCATTGGGGAAGCGCAAAATGTTCTCGTATACTGCAGCGTCTTTTGCCGCCTGCAGCATTTTTTCTTCAGGCAGATTTTCTACCCCAAAAGCGATGTTGGCTCTTATGGTATCAGAAAACAAGAACACATCTTGCGGCACATAACCTGTTTGGCTGCGCAAATGCTGTATGTTGTAATCGCGCACATCTATGCCATCTACCGTAATTTTGCCGTTGGTTACATCGTACAAACGCAGCAGCAAATTGGCAATGGTGCTTTTGCCAGAGCCGGTGTTGCCCACAATTGCCAGAGTTTCGCCGGGGTGGATCTCGAAACTTACTTCGCGCAGGGCATGAATTCCGGAATCGGGATAAATAAAATCTACTTTATCGAAAACGATGTGACCCGCAATATCTTTCTGAATGTCTTTTTTGGAGACAATGTCGTTTTTGGTGTTCAGGAATTCGTTAATGCGGGCCTGAGAGGCGGCCGCGCGCTGGGTTAAACTGGTAATCCAGCCCAGCGAAGTAACCGGCCAGGTGAGCATGTTTACATAAATCACAAACTCGGCAATAACACCGGTGGTAATGCTGCCCTTCATCACCTCAATTCCGCCCACATAAATGGTAATAATGGTGCTGAGGCCTACCAAAAACATAATAAGCGGGAAAAACAGTGAATCTACAAACGCCAGATCTACCGATTTCTGCTTGTAATCGTTACTTTCTTTGGTAAACCTGTCTACAGAATCCTGCTCGCGCACATACGATTTTAAAACCCGGATGCCCGAAAAGGCCTCCTGAACAAACGTGGTAAGGCCAGATAGTTGCTTTTGAATCTGGTCTGATTTGCGCTCTATAATAGAGTTTACATAATAAATACTAACCGATAGAACAGGCAGCGGCAGCAGCACAAATAATGTAAGGCGCGGGCTAACCGATATCATGTAGCCCACCACCAGCGTAAAAAGCACCACCAGATTAATGCCATACATAATTACCGGCCCCAGGTACATGCGCACTTTATTTACATCTTCCGAAATGCGGGCCATTAAATCGCCGGTGCTGTTGCGGCGGTAAAAGCTAAGCGGCAGCTCCTGGTAATGTTTGTAGATATCGTTTTTGAGGTCGTTCTCTATCAGGCGGCTCATCACGATGATGGTTTGCCGCATAAAAAACAGAAAAACCCCACGCAGCAAAGCCAGCACTACAATAAGCAAACCGTAAAAAAAGATGCTCGTCGCGAACGAATCGTACACCCCGGTTTGCGCCTCCAGCCCGTCGTACAAGCGGTAACGGTCCAGCGATTCTTTAATCAGATCGAAAGAGTAACGCACCACCTGCGCCGGAATAATGGCGAAAATGTTAGAAACCACTACAAACAAAATACCCAGCAGAAACCGGTATTTGTAGCGCAGAAAGTATTTATTTAAGTAAGCGAGAGCTTTCAATGGTGTAGGTTAAAGAGCACTTGGGGCTTTGTACAGGTTACAATCCGGTAGCGGGTGGTTTTGTTTAGCGGGCACGTAAAATTCTGCAATATATCCTGATTTCGCTATCTGATAAGACTATTACGATGGCATTATAAATTTCGAATAATAGCATTCTATAATGGCGGCACTTGTACTTCTTGCAAAAAAAGCCGTACTTTTGCGGAACAATTCAGAAGCGTTTCCTTTTCAGAACCCTTCCGGCAAAGTTACACAACCCCTTTTAGTTTTTATAAATGGTAGAATTGAAAGAAATAGACGTAAAAACAGAGGCTTCTGTTTTTGGTTCTCTTTCCACCCATCAGCACGAGCAACTGGTATTCTGTCACGATCACGAAACCGGACTTAAAGCCATCATCGGTATACACAATACCGTTTTGGGGCCGGCTCTGGGCGGAACCCGTATGTGGCCTTATGCCAGCGAAGCAGAAGCGATTAACGATGTTATACGCCTTTCGCGCGGTATGACATACAAAGCGTCTATTTCTGGGCTTAACCTTGGCGGTGGCAAAGCTGTAATTATCGGCGATAGCCGCAAAGACAAAGGCGAAGCATTTATGCGCAAGTACGGCCGCTTTGTAGAGAACCTGAACGGCAAATACATCACTGCCGAAGACGTAGGAACATCTACCAAAGACATGGAGTACATTAAGATGGAAACCGACCACGTGGCCGGTTTGCCGGAAACGATGGGCGGCAGCGGCGATCCATCGCCGGTTACAGCTTACGGCACCTACATGGGCATGAAAGCCAGCGCCAAAAAAGCCTGGGGCAGCGATAGCCTGGAAGGAAAGAAAATATCTGTACAAGGTGTTGGCCACGTAGGCGGCTACCTGGTAGAGCTGCTGGCCAAAGAAAACGCCGAGCTGTATATTACCGATATTTACGAAGACCGTCTGAAAGAAATATCGTCTAAATACAACGCCAAAGTGGTTGGTTTAGAAGATGTGTACGATCTGGATGTAGATATTTACGCACCGTGCGCGCTGGGTGCTACCGTAAACAACGAAACACTGCGCCGCTTAAAGTGCCAGATTGTTGCCGGATCTGCCAACAACCAGCTGCAGGACGAATCTGTACACGGCCCGGCCCTGATGGAGCGCGGCATTTTATATGCTCCCGACTTTTTGATTAACGCCGGTGGTTTAATAAACGTATACTCAGAGCTGCAGGGCTACAACCGCGAAAGCGCGTACAGCCAGACAGAAAAAATTTACGACTACGTACTCGAGATCTTCAACAAATCGGAAAGCGAGGGCATACATACACAGCTTGCCGCCAACCGCATTGCCGAGAAACGTATTTCGGACATAGGCAAGGTCAAGGCAACTTACTAAGCCCAAACTCTTAGAAAAGTGCTACATCTAACGTGTAGCACTTTTCGTTTATACCTCACCCCCGGCCCCTCTCCACAGGAGAGGGGTGAGTGTCAAAACTTACAGTTTTGACGAGGCGAGCTTTGTCATAGTGTTTATTCAAAATTAAACAATCTGCGAAGCTCAGATCTTCTCCCCTCTCCTGTGGAGAGGGGCCGGGGGTGAGGTTGCAGCGGCCATTTTTTTGCCCGCCGCAGCCCAAAAATTAACGTACTGTAGTCTCACTACCCAATACTCAATACCAACAAAATGCTTAACAGAAGAACCTTGCGCATAAAGGCTATGCAGGCCATATATGCTTACTCTCAGGCCGAAGGTTCTAATTACCTGATGGCGCAGGACCATTTGGCCGATACGTTTGCTCCTGATATGGACT
>JAFADQ010000383.1 GCA_023424725.1 Bacteroidota bacterium | reverse complement strand
AGATGGTGATGGGGACATAAAATACACCAGGGGTGGGGTTGCACTTTCGATTGGTTTACAGGTATATTTATACCGAAACCCCCGGACTATTTTCAAACAAACGCTTTAAAATTTAAAAAAAACCGGCCTATTAAATGGCCGGTTTTTTTACGCTGAAAGGTTGGTTTATCTTTGCGTTGCTAATAAATTTAAAATATGGGTCTGGGAAAGGCGCTGTCTAAGCTGATCTTTAACGTTTACGGGTGGAAGTTGGAAGGCGGAATGCCTCCTGAAATTAAAAAGTGCATTATGGTGGCCGCACCGCACACCAGCAACTGGGATTTTATTTTCGCCCGCGCTGCTTTTTACCTGATGAATGTGCCGGTTCGGTTTACCATTAAAAGCGAGTTCATGAAATTCCCATTCGGTTGGCTGTTGAAAAGAATGGGAGCTTTGCCGGTAGATCGATCTAAAAACAACAGTCTGGTGCAGGCGATGGTGCAATTGCTGAACGAGGCAGATGAGCTCGTTATTTTGGTAACTCCGGAAGGAACCCGCAAATACCAGCCACGCTGGCGCAAAGGATTTTATTACACGGCCTTAGATGCGAAGGTACCCATTGTATTAGGTTTTCTCGATTACAAAAACAAAATCGCCGGCATCGGCCCCGCCATTTATCCAACCGGAAACGTACACGAAGACATAGAGGAGATTATGGCTTTTTATCGCACCAAGCAAGGAAAATTTCCTGAAAATGGAGTGAGATAATAGATTGAAGGTTGAAGAATTGAAGAGGCCCACGAAGAAGCTTCTTCAATTCTTCAACCTTCAACCTTCAATCCTTCAATCCTTCTATCAGGCTATCGCTCTTAAATCCACCGGCAGCACACGGCTCACGCCCGGCTCCAGCATGGTGATGCCGTAAATAACATCTGTACTGGCCATGGTGCGCTTGTTGTGGGTAACGATGATGAATTGCGACTGCCCAGAGAATTGCTGAATAATCTTGTTGAATTTGTCGATGTTGGCATCGTCCAGCGGCGCATCTACCTCATCGAAAATACAGAACGGCGCTGGTTTTAGCAGGTAAATCGCGAACAGTAACGAAATTGCCGTTAGTGTTTTTTCTCCTCCCGAAAGCTGGTTTATCGTTAAGGGCCGTTTCCCTTTTGGCTTGGCGATAATGTCTATGCGCGATTCGAGCGGGTTGCTTGGGTCGGTAATGATCAGGTCGCAGCTATCATCTTCGGTAAATAGCGATTGAAAAACCTTGATAAAATTGTCCCGGATCTGGTGGAAAGAATTCATGTATTTTTCTTTCGCAACCGTATCTATCTCGTTTATGGTGTCTAACAGGCTCTTTTTTGCCTTCTGCAGGTCGTCGCGCTGCTCGCGGATAAACACATCGCGCTCCGATACTTCTTCGTAAGCCTCCAGCGCCATTGGGTTTACCGGTCCGAAGGCATCGAGTTTGGTCCGTAAACTTCTTATTTCCTGGTCTAATTGCTCAATGCTTTGGCCGCTTAATTCATCTACATTGCTCAAATCATCTTCGGTTAAATTAAATTCTACCGAAAGGCGTTCTTTTATCGCTACCAGTTTCAGGTTGTTTTCGTTGCCGGCGCTTTGTAAGCGGTAAATCAGTTCGTCGGCCACCTGGCGCTTGCGCTGCAGTTCGCGGTAATCGCGCTCGGTGGTTTCGTTGGCCGCTCGCAGGGCTAAAAATGCCTTTTGCAGCTCGTCCAGTTCGCGGCTCATGGCGGTTTTCTGCTCCAGCTTTTCCTGCAACAACTGCTCCTGCTGCTGTAGTTGGTTGTGCAGGTGCTCCATATCCAGTTTTGCCTGTGTAAGTTGCTGGTTATTTTGCGCGGCGCGGTTACGGCTGGTTTGTATGGTAGTGGTTTTAAAATTGATTTCCTGCTCCAGGCTCGCAAGCTTGTTCTTTATCTGGTGAAAGGCAAGGTTAGCCTGGTTAAACTTGCCCGAAAGCTCGTTTACCAGCTCGTTTTGCGCCTGCCATTGTTGCTGCAGCCGGTTTGCTTCTGCTTCAATTTCAGATAGTTCTTGCTGCTCCAGCGCTACTTTGGGCTTTAGTTCCAGAATTTCGGCTTGCAGTGTGCGGATCTTTTCTTCGGTTTCCTGCCTTCTTTTATCGCCTGCCTGTTGGTTTTGCTGCTGCTGCTCGTGCTTTAAATTTGCGGTGAGAATATCCTGCTGTAAGCGCTGAATCGCCACTTCTGCCACCCGAATCGGCTGAAAAAGATTAGTAGTGCGAAGCGATTTTAGCAGGTTTTCGGTTTCAGTAAATTGCTTTCGCAGCACATCTACTTTGGCCGTAAGTTCGGTTACTTCTTTCTGCAGTAACTCGTAATTTTTGGCACGGCCAATGCGCGATCCGGCAAACAAACCAACAGAACCCCCCGTTACCGATAGCGGCTTTTTTATGATAGCGCCATCTTCTTTTATCACCGTTACGGAAGTCAAGATTTCGGACAATTCCACATCCTGCTCTGCCACGTACACTTCCTGGAAAAGGTAACGCACCAATTGCTGGTAACGCACATCTGCCGACACAACTTCCATCACGGGTTTTAATCCGGCAGCAGGTTGGGTTACAGATGTTTCGAGCTCTTCTATTTCTGAAAGAATGATAAAATTGGCGCGGCCTTTTTGGGCGCTCTTAAGCAAAGAAATGGCCTCCAGAGCCTGCCCCGGATGATCGACCACATAATGGTTCATGTACGGCTCCAGGTAACTTTCAACGGCTTTTTTGTAGCGGCTGTCGCACACAATTAAGTCGGAGAGAAGCGGGGCGGGAGCAGTCCAGTTTTTGTTTTTACTCAGGAATTTGATCGCGTCCGGAAAGCCCTCCAGGTTCTCGATCATGGAGCGCGTAAGGTTGAGCTGGTTCTTTTGCGCGTCGAGGTGGCGGTTGTGCTGCGTAAGTTCCTCGCGTTGTAAATGAAGCGATTTCTCGGTTTCTTCTACCTTTTGCCGGTGCGCCATGTCCTGTTCCTGCAGGGTTTTCAGCTCGGCTTCTTTCACTTCAAGTTCGCCGGCAAGTTTACTTTTCAGGGCATCGTAATCTACTGCCGAGTCGAGATGCAATTGCCGCTGCTTATCAATCTTCACCAACTCGTCGTGAGCCGATTGCACCTGCATTTTCCGCAGATCGATGTTTTTTACCTGCTGGTACAGCGCCTGCTGTTTTTGGCGCACCGCGTTATTGGTTGCCTGCGATTGGTTTTGCAGTTCTGTGCGCTTATTTTTCTCTTCTTCGGTGGCGTTTTTCAGCCCTTGCAGGTTGTTTTGGGCCTCGGCAACTTCGGTTTGCAGTTTTATGGTTTGCTCCTGCAGTAGCCCGATGTTTTGCTCTAATTGTGCGGCTTGTTGCTCGTCGGTGGCAATATCGCGGAGCAAAGCAGCTTGCTTATCTTCGGTATGTTTTAATTGCTGGTGCCGAAGGGTTTGCTCGTTTTCGAGCTGCTTTATAGCCGCGAAA
>JAFADQ010000374.1 GCA_023424725.1 Bacteroidota bacterium | reverse complement strand
CTCCAAAACGAGCAGCCTTTCCTTAAGATTAAGATTGTAAGATCACGAAGCCAACTGAATTTTACAATTCAGCTTCCTGAACACTAAAATTTACCTTCGGCAGGCGCAGGTTTTTTTTGTGCCCCAGTGCCTCCGGATTAGCTACAGAAGCTGTTAGAAATTGTAGGAAGATTTTAGTTGAGCAATAGCTTCGTCGAGACCGGCGGCAGTTACTTCAGAAGAGTTCGCGCCCAACAAACCATCTACATGCGACATGTGCGCCTGGCCCAGTTTGTTGCCTGCATTATAACGGATCATTGCGAAATAAGCTTTCATTTCTGACCAGTGCTTAGCGCGGTTTTCCAGGTTAATTGCAGATGGATCTGTAGCTACATTATCGAGGTCGGTTTTTACTGCTTTTGCGTAATGAATTACAGTGGCCGCGATCAGCCGGTCCCAGGATGCACGGATCTTATTTACCGCTTCATCGCGCTGGGTGTAATTTTTCTGCGAAACCGCATGGCGGCCTTTCAGCATTTCTGTAAAAATTTCTGATGTAAAATCGGTTTGGGCAGTAGTGAAATCGGCATAACCAGCGTCGCGCTTGGCGGCTGTTTGGGCAAAGTAAAAATTCACTTCCGATTTCGGATCCATCACGCCGTCGCCGTTTACATCTTTGTGGCCCGGGCTTGCAATTTCGGCATCGGTAAAGTTATTGTATGTGCGGGCTGCGCCAAAATAACCAAAACCTTCGTCGAAATGGTGCTCCATTTCGGTTCCGTTGCCTTCGGTTACCGTGCTGTTATCGTCGTCGGCAAGTTTGGCCGGATCCAGGTAATCGTTAAGCGCGCGGTTATAAAACACAGAACCCATAATAGTTTTCGCTACCATTTGTTTCAGGTCTATACCGTTATCGGTTACGTACCCTTTTCCCTGGGCGCTCAGAGTTTCTATATCGGCAAACCAGGCTTCTACCTGCTGCTTATCGGCTGGGCTGGCCATTTTATCCGATAATCTTTTATCTGTAGAAATATCGGTGTGCAGGTTGGCGGTATTCTCGAAAATAGCCATTAGTTGCGCTTTTGTAACCGTCTGAGTTTTGGCTTTCTCCATTTCGGCTTCCAGGTTCTTAAGCAACAGTAAACGTGCGGTTTGCCCGCTGTAATTTACATTGGTAAAGTTGTAGGTAGATGGCGCTTCTGTAACCGGTTTCTGCTGCAGTTCGTCGTCTTTGCTGCAAGAGCTAAAGCCCAGAACAACAGCCGATAAACCAGCTAATGTAAGTATGCGGAAGGAAAGTGAGTTTTTCATGTTAGTATATGGCAAGAAAAAATTATTTAGTGAATTGATAAACTATGCCCAGGTTTACCTGCCTGCGCGCGCCGGGCAACAGCCCAAAGCTCTGGTCGGGCCTGGATGGTTCGGAGTTTAGGCGCGAAGCGATGTAAATAGTATCGAGCAGGTTTTTTCCGGTGATGAACATGCGCCAGTGGCGGTTAAGTTCGTAGCCTGCCGTTGCATTTAATAGGAAATAAGCAGGCACCGGCCCGGTATCGCCGCGGTTGGTAATGTATTCTATGTTCTCGAAATCGGTGTACACGCGGTCTACATACTGCACCTCGGCGTTTAGACTTACTTTATCGCCGATGTGCTTAGATAATCCGGCGGTAAAACTAATGTTGGGCGCATACGGCAGCTCGTTACCATTCAGCACAGCAGAGCCGGTTCGCAGCGCCGATACTTTAAGCACCGCGTCTGTTATCTCTGTCTGAAGGAAAGTACCGGTAAAATAAACATCCGGCATCCAGCTAAATGTGCGCGACGGAAAAAGGTAAATTTCTGATTCTAACCCATAACTCTGCACTTTGCCCAGGTTGCCAAACACAGCCAAATTGGTAGCTGCCACCATGTCCTGCACGCTCAGGTGAAACGCTGCCACCTCAAACCTGTGGTATTTCCCGGAGCCTCTGATACCAAGTTCTTTGTTCCAGCTTTTCTCTGGTTTAACATCCAGCGCGCTGGTTGTTTGCCCCGGCTTTTGCTGCTCGAAATTTAAATTGGCCAGTGTAGAGCTGGAAGGCGGCGTGTAGCCTCTGTGAATTCCGCCAAATATATTGTACCTGCCAAGGGCATAATTAAAGCCGATACCGGGCAACAAAACTGCCGAAACCTTATCCTGGTATTTAGAACCGGCCATTAAGTCTATGCGCTCCTGCTCAAACACTTCTACCCGGGCTCCGGGCACTACCGTAAGTTTTTCGGTTACATGTATTTCTTCCTGCGCATACAAAGCCAGCGCCATTGTTTGCCAGTTTTCTGCTTTGCCAATTACAGAATCTTCCAGCGTTACCGGGTTGTGTATAAACAGCAGCGAGTTATTATCGCGGGCATCGGGAGCGTTGCCAACTTTGCGGCGGTCCTGGAAACGCTCCCAGTGCACGCGGCCACCAAAACTAAAGTTGCTTTTGCGGGCAAAAAGCTGGTGCTGCCAGTTATAATTGCGCTCTACGCCGGCGGTATAAAACGTGCGCAGGTTACCAAAATTGGTTCTGCCGTTCCCTATCCTTATCAGGTCGCCGGGCGTATCGTAAGAAACCGGATTTATAACCGTAGGATTTTCGTTGTAGCTGCCGGCTGTTACAAACACATCGTCTTCCCGCCACCAATCTCGCTTAAACCAGGTACCGTATGCTTTAGTAGTTAGCGAAAGCTTATCGGTTATCTGGTCTGTTACTATAAGGTCTAGCGCGCCGCGGTACACTTCAAAATTATCGTGCTTTTTGGGGTTAAATCTGGGGTTATTGCGGAAACTGTATTCCGTTAGGCCGCTGTAAGTGGCGTTAGAGTTTTCGTAATTAAAATTGGCTTTCAGATAATAATTCTTTTTGGCGCCGGGCAGCAAATGCAGCTTGGCCGTGGCGTTGTACTGCACAAAACCGTTATTGTCTCTAAATCCGTCGCCACCTTTATATATAAGCTGCAGCTCCGGCCGGATTTTGCTATTCCCGAAACCGCCCACTTCTGTAAATATGCTGTGGTAGCCATTGTTGCCAACAACTGTTTGCACAGAGCCGCCAAAAGCTTCGCGCGGACGTTTGGTGATGTAATTTACCACTCCGCCCATGGTTTGCGGACCAAACTTTATAGCCGCGCTTCCTTTTATTACTTCTACCTCGTCCAGACGCTCTACCGGCGGGTTGTAATACATAAGCGGGTACACGTACAAAGCAGGCTGAATAGGAATGCCGTCTTCCAGAATCAGCACGCGGGAGCTGCGGCGGGGGTTCATGCCTCTTATGCCAATGCTCATGCGGGAGTTGCCAAAGCCATCGTCGGTAGCGGCAAAAA
>JAFADQ010000389.1 GCA_023424725.1 Bacteroidota bacterium | reverse complement strand
TTCTTCATCCTGTGCCACAAAGTTTGCCGGAGCTACGAAACTCCTCTCCCGAGGGAGAGGTTAGGGAGAGGGGTAAAACCAATCTGCGAAGCACCTTGCTTTTTCTGTTCTACCACCCCACTTTTTGCCTTTTACAGCCGCGAAAACAAAAACCGCCCCGGCTCAACCAGGAGCCGGGGCGGTTTTCATACCAAACCCTTTTTACTCCTCCAACTCCCGCTCTAACTCTTCCAACTCCTTTACCACAGGCTCGTATTTTTTGCGGTACTTATTACGCTGCGAGTAGTACGAAATAAAACCGATTAAAATCATAAAAGCAGTGCCGGCGGCATGCACTATTAAGCGCTGTTGCAAAGGCCGGTTCTCGAAAATTCCTAAGTACACCAAATGGATACCGAGGAACAAGATAAAACCATAAATTGGCATGATCACTTGTTGCGAAGTTTGCCGGAAACGGAAGCTTTTAAGGGCGGCTTTTATGTAATCGCGGCTGCTGAGGTCGGGTTGCAGGTTGCCCCAGGGCACCGAGCGCAGCCAGATTAGCGGCATGGTTAAGAACATATCCAGGAAAATAAGCGCCATGCCGGCGTGCATCCAGGGGCTGCGGCTGTCTAAATTTGCCCACATCCAGCCCAAGTAAACCGAGGTAAGAGCCAGGCAAACCGACATTATCAGGTTAGAGAAAATTACTTTGCGTTGTAGTTTTTTAACGTTTTCGAGCACGGCGCCCTCGTTTTTGGCCCTTGCAGCCTCCGGAGCCTGCTGCGCCTGCCAGCTTTTTTGTAGTTCTGTAAAATTCATGGCTGTGGTATATTTTCTGCGGATTGGGCGCGGGCGGCCTCTTCCATCAGGGTTGTTAACTTCTGTTTTATGCGGTTTATTTTCACCCCCACGTTGCTCACCGTAAGTCCCAGTACATCGGCAATTTCTTTGTAGCTCACCTCTTCCAGCACCAGCGAAATGATCAATCTGTCCTGCTTTTGGAGCTGCGCGATGCAAAAATGCAGACGTTGCAGCATAATTTCGTGCTGGAGTTTTTCGGTGGTTTCGTGGCTGTTGTCGGGCAGAAGCAGTTCGTGGTCGGGCAAGGGGCCAGGCTGGCGTTGCTGCCGGCGCTGGTACAAAAGGGCGGTGTTTACGGCGATGCGGTAAAGCCAGGTGCTGAGCTGCGCATCGCCGCGAAACTTATCGAGGTTGGTCCAGATGCGCAACAGAATTTCCTGGTACAGATCTTTGGCATCGTCGGGGTCTGCGAGGTATGCGCGGCAGATACGGAAAAGCCGGTCGCGGTTTTTCTTAATTATCTGTTCGAACTTCTGCTCTCGCGGGTTCATGGTTTGAGTTTGTAGTGTGTTTTTATTTTTAACTGGCGTGCCGGAAACACGCTTCCAGGTCTGAAAAAGACGCTGGAAGGAGTTTCTGTTGATTCCTGCGCTGGTGTTGACAAAACCTGTTAGTGTGCTTGCCCATGCTCTTTAAAGAGTTTATGAGCGGTCTTAAATCTTCTTAATTCGATTTTTTTGGCGAAGCTAACACGGTTATTTCAGAAAAGAATCTACCTGCGCGAAAAACCATTCGGGGTCGTCGTACATAATAAAGTGCCTGGCTGTGTTGGTGATTTCTACTTTGGCGCCTTTCAGCTTTTGGTATTGCTGCTGATAAACTTCTAAACCTGCCTTTGGAAATTGAGGGTGCTGCGCCCGCTGGTCTTCTGCCAGAAAATAAGAACCCAGCACAAGCGTGGGAGCTGTAACGGAGGCAATTTCATCGCGAAGGTCGTTCTGCATCATTTCGGCAGCGGAGCGGATAAGGGTGGCGCGGTCTGAGCTGAGGCTCCACTGTAGCGCCTGTTCTACCTGCTTTGGGTCCGAGATCATGGTTTCTATAGTGCGGCGCTGCAATTGCGCGAATTGTGCTGCCGGCAGCGCTTCTACTTGCTTAACATTTGCCTCCAAATTAGTGGCGCGCATGGCCTCTTCGGTAGCCGATCTATTACCTGCGGCGGGCAAAAAAGGCAGCGCATCTACCACAATCACTTTCCCGAAAAGAGTGGGTTCTTCGCTGGCCATTTTTATGGTTAAATAGCCGCCTATGCTGTGGCCCATTACCAGGGGTTTTTGTAGTTTTTGGTCCTTTACATATTGCCTTATATCGCGCGAAGCAGTTTCTAATAATGGCGCTTGTATGGCAGGTACGCCGGCGTATCCGGCAAGTGTAAAAATATGGCATTGGTAGTGCTTGCTGTAGCGGGCCACGGTTTCTTTCCATACATCGCCGGAGCAGCTCAGCCCCGGAATAAGCAGTAGTGGCTGGCCTTTGCCTTTTATTTCGACTTTAAAGCTGGCATAGGTTTTTTCGGGCGCCGCCGATTTAGAAGAAGAAATAGAAGCGATTACGATGGCAAAAGCCAGAATAAGCCAAAGGCGGATGTTTATAGGTTTGCAGATCATTGCTCTAAATTTAAAAGTGAAACAAATGGTGATGGTTCCGGAGCCATTTATTCTTTAGAGCAGGAGAGGGGGAGTTTATTACAGAGTTGGGGAAACATTTTTTTTTGGGAAAGTAAGCCTCACCCCTGGCCCCTCACCAAAGTTAGAGGGGAGAATAAGGTGCCTGCGGCAGATTGGTTTTTACCCCTCTCTGCCCTAAAGGGCATCTCTCCCGGCGGGAGAGAACTGAAACACCTGCTTTTCTTCATCCTGTGCCACAAAGTTTGCCGGAGCTACGAAACTCCTCTCCCGAGGGAGAGGTTAGGGAGAGGGGTAAAACCAATCTGCGAAGCACCTTGCTTTTTCTGTTCTACCACCCCAGTTTTTGCCTTTTACAGCCGCGAAAACAAAAACCGCCCCAACTCAATCAAGAGCCGGGGCGGTTTTTGTTAATCCCGGGAATCTTTTCAATCCCCAAAATCGTGTTCTAAATTACTTAAAAGCCGGAATGCCGGTAATATCCATTCCTGTAATCAGCAGGTGAATATCGTGGGTTCCTTCGTAAGTAATAACGCTTTCCAGGTTCATCATGTGGCGCATAATCGGGTACTCGCCGGTAATGCCCATGCCGCCGTGAATCTGGCGCGCATCAGAAATGATCTTTTTGGCCATAGCCAGGTTGTTGCGCTTCGCCATCGAGATCTGGGCCGTGGTGGCTTTGCCTTCGTTTTTCAGCACACCCAAACGCCAGGCAAGTAATTGAGCCTTGGTAATTTCGGTGATCATCTCGGCCAGTTTTTTCTGCTGTAACTGGAACGAAGCGATGGGTTTGCCAAACTGAACACGCTCCAGAGAATATTTAAGGGCAGATTCGTAGCAATCTATCGCCACGCCAATCGCTCCCCAGGCAATGCCGTAACGGGCAGAGTCGAGGCAGCCAAGCGGGCCGCGCAAACCTTCTACATTCGGCAGCAGGTTATCTTTCGGCACTTTCACGTTATCGAACACCATCTCGCCGGTGGTGCTGGCGCGCAGGCTCCATTTGTTGTGAATTTCGGGAGTTGTGTAGCCTTCCATTCCGGTCTCTACAATCAACCCACGGATGCGGCCGTCTTCGCCTTTTGCCCAAACTACACCCACTTGCGAGTGCGGTGAGTTAGAAATCCAAAGCTTGGCGCCGTTCAGCAAATAATGGTCGCCCATGTCTTTGTAGTTGGTAACCATGCCGCCGGGGTTAGATCCGAAATCAGGCTCGGTTAATCCGAAACAGCCCAGCCACTCGCCACTTGCCAATTTAGGC
>JAFADQ010000267.1 GCA_023424725.1 Bacteroidota bacterium | reverse complement strand
TTTCTGCAAGCTTTATTACCAAAAATAAGCATTTACTTGCATATTCCAAGCGCTAAAATCACCCATTTATCAATCTTAAATTGTTGATAACTAAAGCGTTAAATCGTTCTTAAGGATCGACTAATTACGTACTCTTTATCAGCCCTTTAAGAATTTCAAAATCGTAAAGGTTTATTAACGCTTCACAGATTATATGTTGGCTTAATTTGCAATAATAATGCTGTGGTTGCTTACTCCGTAGCCGCCCCAAATTCCTAAGCCACCGTTAATGTTGCTTTTAATTTTTACCGGCGAGCTTATCGGGCTGCCGCTCGAGCCGCGGTCGGCTTCCAGGGTGTACCAAAACCGGTAATGTGCATTATCTATGGCGCACCATCTAATCCGCACGGTGTCGCCCTTCCAGAAATAGCCATACACATCAAAATTAATATCTTCGGTATTCTGTCTTGCCTGCCCGCGAGATAACGGAAATTTAATATTCTTAGATCCGTTTACCAGCTCGTCTGTAAAAACCGACGAAAAATAGCCCGGATAAAATGGCTCGTGGTTGCGGCTGGTAAAATAGCGCACGGTATTGCCCAGCGTATCGGGGTCTTTGTACAAATACCAGAGGGTAACGAGGCTGTCGTTGGCGGGGTTTGGGTGCGGTTCTGTCCAGAGCGAATCTATAGGATTAAGCTGTGGTATGCTGGTTTTTGCCGTTAGCAGCTTGCCTTCGTGCTCTATTTGCAGGTCGTAAATTTTACCAACTTCGCCCAGCATTTGGGTGGTAGAATAAAAATAAAGCTCGAAACCGGAGCTGCCGCCCAGGCTGATGCCATACTGATCTTCTATCTGCTGCACAATTTGAGGCGGTAGCTGGGCCGAAGAAAACTCCTGCAGGGTAACACTTTGCCCGGATGTGCTAACAGTAATTTTAGCGTCGTGCACAAACGCCTCGTTTAATTTTGTGAGGTCGATAGGCGCGAAAATTGGCACCGAACGGGTAAGCACCACCACCGGCGGCGCGCCCTGCTCTATATGGCCTTCTACTACTAGTTTTTCTTCTCCCTCGGGAAGCTGCAAGGTAAGGTCTTTCTCGCAGCTGATAAGGCCAAAAACAAGGGCAACAGCCACTAAAAAGCTGAAAGCAAGCTCTGATGCACCGGTTTTTGCCCTTCGCAGCTTTTGGTTTTTTAATATTTTGATGCACTGTTTCATACTAATTCTCCCGCAAAATGTTTTCTTACCATTTAAAATTCCAGGTTACCGACGGAATCGGGATCGGAATTAAACTAACTTTTTTGGCTTTAATCTGCAGGGTGTTATCGTAAGCGTTTCCTTCGTTATCTACGTAATAAAAAAACGGGTTCTGCCGGCTATACACATTATAAATGGCAAAAACCCAGCTAGATTCTACCCGCTTCTGGTTTTTAGGCGTGTACGTTGCCGAGAGGTCGAGCCGGTGAAAAGCTTCCATCCAGAAATCGTTGCGCTTTCCGTAATCGTAGCTCACGTTACCTTCTATCACATAACGTCTTACCGGTATCGTCATCGCCTGTCCGGTGCCGTACACGAAGGTTCCTCCAAAAGTCCAATTCTTGTTTAGCTCATGCGATGCCACCAAAGACAGGTCGTGGCGACGGTCGAACCGGGCCGGAAATGGGTTTCCGTCGTTTAGATCGGGAAATTGCCGGGTAGTGCGCGACCAGGTATAGCCAACCCAACCGGTAGTTTTACCATCGTTTTTTCTTACAAAAAACTCAAGGCCATACGAGCGGCCTTTACCAAAAACAAAACTGTATTCCAGGTCGGTGTTGGTTGGCCCGGCTACATAATCTTCGCTGTATTCTATCTGGTTATCCAGGTTTTTATAATATGCTTCTACCGAGGTCTCGAAGCGGTTATCGGCAAAGTTTCTGAAATAACCCAGCGCGTACTGGCTTCCTCGCTGTGGGTTTACAATAGCCGTACTGGGTACCCAGACATCTAGCGGCAACGAGGTGTACGCGTTAGAAACCAGGTGTAAATACTGGGCATTATAACTATACCCGGCCTTAACAGACGAAGCGGAAGTTAGATTATAACGCAAAGCCAGGCGCGGCTCCAGTGTGCTGAAATCTTTTACTTTTTGCCCTTTGTTGTACGTAACTACAGTATCGGCGGTGCCCCGGTCGTTAAATAAATAATGGTGGTAGGGCCCGGTTTGCTGAAAATAACTAAGCCGCAACCCGGCATTAAGCTTTAGTTTATCAGAAATGGTGTAATCGTCAGATACATAAGCTGCTGCCTCGTGTGCGAACTTGTTTATTAACTTGTCGGTACTGAATGCTTCGCCCTCGTCGGAGCGGGCCTCTCCGCGCCGGGGTGTAAGTTTATGGTACGTGTAGTGCGCGCCAAATTGTATGTTGTGCCTGATGCCGGGGTAATAATCGAAATCCAGTTTTGCAGAATAATCGCGCAGCCCGGTAGTAACTTTGGTGCGGTAAATATCAAATTCAGAATCGAAGGTGAAGTTATAATCGGTTATGTTTAGCGAGGTGTTCAGGAAAAGTTTGTCGGAAAATAAATGATTCCAGCGCAGCGTGCCGGTGGCGTTTCCCCAAAAAATATCAGAGGTAAAACGTCCGTCAGAAAAGGTGAACGAAGCCACATCGCGCCCGAAATATCCGCTTAAAAAAATGCGGTCTTTATCTGAAATCCTGTAGTTCAGTTTCGCGTTAAGATCGTAGAAATAATAGGGCAGGCCGCCTTGCTCGTTGTTTTTCAGAAACGGATGCGCCAGCACATCTATATAAGTGCGCCGGCCCGAAATAATAAACGAGCTTTTATCTTTCTGTAGTGGCCCCTGCACGGTTAGCCGCGAGGCAATCAGCCCTATTCCGCCCTCAGCTTCCACCTTTTGGTTGTTGCCCTCTTTCATGGTAATATCCAATACAGACGACAAGCGGCCGCCGTACCTGGCCGGCATATTTCCTTTTATAAGGTTAATAGAATTGATGGCATCGGAATTAAAAACCGAGAAGAAATTAAATAAATGCCCTGGGTTGTATATCACGCCTTCATCCAGCAAAACCAGGTTCTGATCGGCCCCGCCGCCACGCACATAAAAACTCGTGTTGCCCTCGCCGCCAGAAGCTACTCCGGGCAAAAGTTGTATCGTTTTCAGCACATCAACCTCGCCCATCAGCACCGGCAAGGTTCTAATGGCGTCCATTTTAAGCTCTACGGTGCCCATTTCTGTGCTCTGCACGTTTTGCTCGGGGCGGCGGCCGGCAGTAACCTCAATTTCCTGGGCCATTGCCGCCGTGGGTTTAAGCTTGAAATTTAATTTCTGGTTTGCGTTTAGGGTTACCTGCTGCTCTAAGTGTTGATAGCCAACAAACTGCGCCACAATGGTATAAGCGCCCTGGGGCAATAAAAGCGAGTAATACCCGTATGCATTCGCACTTACTCCAAGCTGGTTATTTCCTTTTACAAAAACAGCGGCGCCCAGCAAACTTTCGCCGGTTTCGGCATCGGTTACATAGCCGCTTACGTTATATTTGGGCTGTGCCGAGGCAAAAAACGGCCTTTGCAGCCCTTCAAAAATCAGCAGAAACAGTATAACGTATCTATAATACGAAGGCAAAAACTCATGCATCAGCAACTAAACAACCTTGCTCTGTTATGGTTTTCTGTGAAAGGAATTTTGGGAGCGGGAATAATTTTTAACCGCAAAGGCGCAAAAGTCTCAGAGGTTATAAAGATTAAAATGCGTTGGTTATCTTAAATTTCTCTTTTTTTCTTTGCGTGGCTTCGCGTTTCTCTGAGTCTTTACTGTTAAAATAAAAACCTGCGAAGCCCGAATTTCTACCTGTCTGGCACAAAATTTTTTAAAGATCAGTATTTTATTTCTGGTGAAAGCCGGAAATGATCGCCGAAAATTTTTAGTTCCAGAAAGCGGTACAGCATATACACCAGCCAGCCAACCAAAATACCAAGCAAGCCGCCCATTATAATATCGGCCGGGTAATGCGCGGCCAGGTAAACCCGGCTGTACGACACCAGAATGGCCCAGAACCATAAGAAAGCGCGGTACTTTTTAAAGCCCGGCAGCAGCAGCAAATGCAGCAACATGGCCACTACAAAAGAGTTGGCCGCGTGCGACGAGATAAAGCCGTAATAACCGCCGCAACCGTCTGGTATATGCAGTAGTTCGCAAATGCGGCCGTCGTGGCATGGCCTGAACCGCTCGAAATAGGGCTTAAAAAATCCGGAAGAAATACGATCGGCCAGGGCAACACTAAGCGCGATGCAGGGCAGCAAAAGCAGGCTCCGTTTCTTAAAATTTACGATTAGCCAGGCCACGATTACACCGTACATGGGGGTCCAAAACCATTTCCCCGAAACGGCGGTCATAATAATATCCAGAACCGGGTGGTGCAGCGAGTTAAGGTAAATCAGTAAATCGCGGTCGAGCCGGTAGAGTTCTTCCAGCATTTTAGCAGCGGTTTACCCAGTCTATATCCTTTTTCAGCAGGCTCAGCGTTTTTTCTTCTTCCGATCCGGCCACTGTTTGGTGATTATACGCCCAGCCCGCGTAGCGCGGCAAACTCATCAGAATAGACTCTACGCGGCCCTCGGTTTCGAGCCCGAATTTGGTGCCGCGATCATACACTAAATTAAACTCTACGTAGCGGCCGCGGCGCAAAAGCTGCCATTCTTTTTGCTGCTCGGTAAAAGCCAGTTCTTTGTTTTGCCGCACTAATTCAGTGTAGGTAGGAGCAAAGGCGCGGCCCACATCCTGCACGAAAGCAAATAATTCTTCTTTCGTTTTCTCTGCCGATGGCTTTAACCTATCGAAGAAAATACCGCCCACGCCGCGGGTTTCGTTGCGGTGTTTGTTATAAAAATAATCGTCGGCCCATTTCTTATAGTGGCTGTAATAGGCAAAATCGTGGGCATCGCAGGCCAATTTTAACTGCTGATGAAACCAGCAGGCCTGGGTTTCATTTATATAAATCGGAGTTAAATCTATTCCGCCGCCAAACCAGCTTATACCTCCATCCAGCTCAAAATAACGCACATTCATGTGGATGATGGGCACCATGGGGCTGTTTGGATGAATAACAATAGAAACTCCGGTAGCGAAAAACTTATTATTTCCTTCCGGCATTTCCAGAGTCTTCAGCATTTTGGGGTCGAGCTCGCCGTGCACTGCCGAAAAATTAACGCCGCCTTTCTCGAAAACCGCGCCTTCTTCTATTACCCTTGTGCGGCCGCCGCCTCCGCCGGGCCTTTCCCATTTATCTTCTTTAAAGGTAGCCTGCCCGTCGGTTTTTTCTAAAGCGGCGCAAATATCGTCCTGAAGCACTTTAAACCAGTCGGCTATTGTTTCTTTTGTAAGCATAAGCATTTTTGTGATGGCAAAAATACATAATATTGGCGGCCTCTGCACCCTTGCGTTTTTCCTTCGGCCTTTGCCTTAAATTTTGTAGCTTTGTAGTACGTGCCACCATTGCCCGCCAGGGTAGCTATTTTTGATGCTTACAGACCAGCAAACCGACACACAAACCGATATTAAGTTACTGCTGAAAGCCTACAGGCTTATGCACACGGCCAAAAACATGGCCGATACTTACGAAACGAACAAAGCTTTTTGCAGCCGTTATGTACACAGTACCTCTCGTGGGCACGAAGCTATTCAGTTGGCTGCCGCCTTTCATTTAAAGCCACACGATTACGCCGCATTATATTACCGCGACGAATCTGTGTTGCTTGGCATAGGCATGCAGCCGCACGAGCTCATGCTGCAGCTAATGGCCAAACGCGACGATCCGTTTTCGGGCGGGCGCTCTTACTACGGACATCCGTCGTTGCGCCGCGAAGGTTTTCCTACAATACCGCACCAAAGTTCTGCAACGGGTATGCAGGCCATTCCGGCAACAGGCATGGCGCACGCGGTAGCGTATTTAGAATCTCAGAAACTGCTTGATAAAGATTTGGGAACCGTTGTTTTGTGTTCGCTGGGCGATGGCTCTGTTACCGAAGGCGAAGTTGCGGAAGCTTTCCAGATGGCGGTGCTGAAAAAACTGCCCATTATTTACCTGGTGCAGGACAACGACTGGGGAATTTCTGCTACCGGAAAAGAAATGCGCGCCATGGATGCCTACGAATACGCCGCCGGCTTTAAGGGCATGCAGCGTGTGCGCGTAAACGGCTCCGATTTCGTCGATTCTTACGAAGGCATGGCATCGGCAG
>JAFADQ010000216.1 GCA_023424725.1 Bacteroidota bacterium | reverse complement strand
CTCCTACGCTAGGCAATTCTGTTCCAACAGGCACATTAGGGTACATTACGTTCGGATCAATTTCTTTTTGTGTTACTAAACCAGCCTGAATTGACTCAGGGTTATAACCACTTCTATCAGAAAGTATTGCCGCTTCCGGACCATCTGCATTATAAAGAGCACCTTTATCGGCATAAGTACCACTTACATCGTCCAGATAGTCGGTAAATGTTTTGCGCCATCCAATCTCGAAGGAGATATCCCAGTTGCGATCAAGCTTATAACGAACACCTAAACCAGCAGGTATTACAATTTGCACCAGGCTATAAGGATCCGGATAATCGCCACCTAAGTTCTGCCCTTCAGTACCAAGAGGCTGTAATTCGTACCAACCTTCGCTTAGTTCAGGAGATCCCGGCCAGAATGCTTTAGGATTGTGGTGCATTACACCAACACCAATAAAGGCATAAGGAACAAGATCAGGGCGGCGAAGATAGTTGCCACGATTCTCGAATAAATCTACAATTACAGTAGCGCTTAGCTCTTTAATATCGTTACGGAAGCTAAGGTTACGAATATTACGATCTCTGTTATCTGCTTCTGTTGGATCTGCTGCTTTTGCGTCATCTCCTGTAATACGGCCCCAGGCAAAACTTCCTCTTACTGATATGCGCGGGTATAAACGCATAGTATAATTAACCCCAATATTTGGGCGCGTTGAGCTAAAACGAAGACTTGTAAAGTCAGATTCCGGTGTTATGTCGCCGAAATAATTCATTGCGTTTATACTCACTCCCAGGCTGTTATAGCGCTTTTTCGCAGTAAACCGCTGGCCGGAAGCATCCTCTGCTGCCATAGCAACCAGAAGAAAAGCTACGATACTGAGGAAAAAATATTTTTTCATAATGGTGTTATAAATATGCGTTTCGCGCACGATGGTACTTCTCTTATTTATCAATTAGATTCCAAAAGTAGCAATGTTATATCGAGAATCGAAAATATTTTACTCTTTTTTTTTAGTTATTATAATTTCGATTGTCAAAACCCCAATTCAGCTTACTACGAAGGGTTGTTAAAAAGTTTACATTATTCATCCTTACAAGGCATGCTGAGAAGTCTTCTTTTCGTACCGCAAGTTGCACAGTAGCATCAACAGCTTTTGAACGGGAATCTAATGAAACTAAAAAATTATTACTTCGCCCTTCTACTTCGAAAGAAATAACACTCCTGTCCGACACAATCATGGGCCGTACGTTCAGATTGTGTGGACATACGGGAGATATCACAAAATTGTTGGATTGGGGAAGCACAACAGGTCCGCCGCAGCTCAGGGAATAGCCCGTAGAGCCCGTGGGTGTTGCTACAACCAAGCCGTCTGCCCAGTATGAATTAAGGTATTCGCCATCTATGTACGTATGAACTACGATCATGGATGAACTATCTCGCTTTAATAATGAAAATTCGTTTAAGCCGAAATTAATACCGTCAAAAATCTCTATTTCAGAATCAACTCTTATTAATGCCCTTCTATCAATTGAGAAATGGCCGCGATATAATGCTTCCAGGGCAGCAGGAATTGTATCTTTAGAAATGGTTGCTAAAAACCCCAGTCTTCCGGTATTAATTCCTACGATAGGGAGCTCTTTCGCACCGATGTAAGTTACAGTATCGAGCAAAGTTCCGTCGCCGCCGATGCTGAAGACAAAATCCACGCCAAAAAGTGAATCTCCGCGCCCAAAGGACCCGGAATTTTCGGGCAAACGTAAATTATTTTCTAAAAAGGTCTTAAAATGCTCTACTACAATTATTTCGGCACCACGATTTTGCAACTCATCGAAAAGCTGTTGTATAAATGGCAATACCTCGAGCTTAAATGGTTTACCTATAATGGCGATTTTTAGTGTTTTCATCAGAAAAGTAGGCCGCCTCTAATGTACAAACCTTTTTGTCCGTCGCGGTTAATAGAATACTCAAAGGTAATAACGCGGTCGTAATAAGTAACAAAATGAATCCCCAACCCTGTACCATAAAGAGCACGGTTAGATGTGTTTTTATTCTCTGCACGGTAAAAATCGCCTTTCACGTATCCAGCATCTAAAAAAGTATTTAAATAAACAGAAATCGGGATTTGGCTAAATTTAGGGTTATTGAAAAATTTTAAATTGATCTGTTTCTTCGTAAGCAAACCGTAAGACAATCCCTGCTTTAGCAGGCCATAATGCTGCCCATCGGCTACATACAATTCATAACCACGCACAAAACTGGTATAACCCAGGCCCTGGTTGTCCGGATACACAAATCGATCGGCAAACTTAGTTTCGGCCTGCGCTCCGATAGCATAATAAAAATTGTGGCCCAGCGGCTCGTAGACAGAATATTTCAGGTTTACCGAAGTAAGTGCGCTGGCCCCTCCGCTAACCGGAACAGATTGCTTTACCGTAAGTTTGGCATAATGGCCCGACAGCGGATAAGAAAAGGTGTTACGGAAATTATGTGTGCGCGAAAACTCTACATCTACAAACTCTCTTTTTTTTTGGCCCAGCAAATAATCGGGGTTAAGCAGAAAAACAGAGTCAGAAATTTGCTGCCAATTGTAGCTTACTAATAGTAAATTTTGCTTTTGCAGCGATTTGCGATAAGAAATGCCTCCCTGAATATAGCGCCGTTGGTTGGTAAACTCGGTATCGTTGCGGTAAGTTACAGGTTTTGAGTCGCGGGTAGTGTAATCTATAAAATGACTCTGAAAAAAAGAAACGCCGGCCAGCATGCCCCAGTTTGACGCGCGCCTAAACCTTGGGGCTGTGTATTGTAACTCGTATTTGCGGTTAAAGCCATGTATTAAATACAACTTTAACCTTTCGTCGCGGCCTCTGAAGTTATACTGAACCAAATAGAGGCCGTAATCTATTCGGTTAAAATCCATTTTATTAAGCCAGGCGCTTAGGTTTCGGTCGGCAAGGTTAAAAACCGGCACGGGCCATAAGTACCAACGCTCCTGCACCGAAAAAAGAATGGTAATCCGGCCGTTATCACAGCTAACTACTTCAGATTTTGTCCAGTGAAAGAGTTGGAGATTGAATAGGCGCAGCCTGTTTTTCTCTAGCCGCTTATCTATTTCTGACAGAGAAATAGTATCGCCCGTTTTAAAATCCAGCTCAGCTAATAAAATATACTCTTTGGTTTTTTTGTTTCCGCTGAATTCAATTTTTTCAATTACTAATCGTTCGAACGGGCAAATCTGAGAAGCCAAAGAGTCTTCTGGCAGAAATTTTTCCGGAAGCGAAGTATTTGCGGCCTGGCTGGCAAAGACGCAGAGAACCTGCAAGAGGCAAAAAATGGCCAGCCGGAGACACAAAATGCACTATATATTAAG
>JAFADQ010000189.1 GCA_023424725.1 Bacteroidota bacterium | reverse complement strand
GAGCTGTACGACCTGATAAAAAGGCAGCGCTACGACCTTGTTTCGGGCTGGAAAAAGAAGCGCTACGACCCGCTTAGCAAAACCATCCCTACCAAACTTTTTAACGCCGTAACCCGCAAAATATCGGGCATACAACTGCACGATTTTAACTGCGGATTAAAGGCCTACCGCCGGCAGGTGGTAAAGAGCATACAGGTGTACGGCGAAATGCACCGCTATATACCCGTAATAGCCAAATGGAACGGCTTTAAGAAAATTACCGAGAAGCCGGTACAGCACCAGGAGCGTAAATACGGCACCACCAAGTTCGGTCTGGAACGTTTTATTTTCGGTTTCCTCGATCTGCTTTCTATTACCTTCGTTTCGCGGTTCCGGAAACGGCCCATGCACTTTTTCGGCACCATGGGCATGGTGGCTTTTCTTATCGGTATGTTCACCACGGCCTGGCTGATAGGAGAGAAAGTGTACAGCGCTTATACCAATGTGCGCGGCCGCGACGTAACCGACCAGCCTTTGTTTTTTCTGGCGCTAACGGCCACCATTATTGGCGTACAACTTTTTCTTACCGGTTTCCTGGCCGAAATGATCTCGCTAACCGGCAGTAAAAAACGCGAATACCTGATCTCGGACGCGATAAGGTTAGAGAAGTAAGTATCAGGTACAGAGTACAAATTAAGCGAACCAGGCTGGAGCTTGGCGGTCCGGATCGCCAGGCTCAAGCCTGGTTTTTGTACCACAGAGCCCCAGCCCGGTTTTTTTAATTTAAAGAAGCTCACATTTAGTAAAAAAATGGCTAAAATCGTTATCATCGGTCCGGCGCATCCGCTAAGAGGTGGCTTAGCTACGTTTAACGAGCGTCTGGCACTGGCTTTTCAGGAAGCCGGCGACGAAGTAACCATCGAAACGTTCAGCCTGCAATACCCCGGTTTTCTTTTCCCCGGCCAAACCCAATACACAACAGACCCTAAGCCCGCGCACCTTAACATACGGGTAGATATAAACTCTGTAAACCCGCTAAGCTGGCTTAAAGTGGGCAACAGGTTGCGCCGAGAGAAACCCGATATTGTGCTGTTCAGGTTTTGGCTGCCGTTTATGGGGCCATGTTTTGGCTCTATTGCCCGCATAATTGCCCGCAACAGGCACACCCGCCTTGTAGCCATAACCGACAATGTAATTCCGCACGAAAAACGCCCCGGCGATACTCCTTTTACAAAATATTTCCTGAGCGCGCTGCACGGTTTTATCACCATGTCAGAATCGGTTTTAAAAGACCTGAACCAGTTCGAGCCCGGTAAACCAAAACGCTACAACCCGCACCCGCTGTACGATAATTTTGGCGCGCCCGTAGAGAAAGCTGCGGCACGCAAAAAACTGGGCATCGCAGCAAAAGACAGGGTAATTCTTTTCTTCGGATTTATACGCGCCTACAAAGGGCTTGATTTAATTCTGAAAGCCTTAGCCGATGAGCGTCTGCAAAAGCTAAACGTAAAGCTGATAGTAGCCGGGGAATTTTATGAGGATGCCGCGCCTTACCATAAACTAATAAATGAGCTCGGAATTAAAGACCGGTTAATTCTTGCCACCGGTTTTATCCCGAACGATGCCGTGGTGAATTATTTCTGCGCGGCCGATCTGGTAGTGCAGCCGTACAAAAACGCCACCCAAAGCGGTGTTTCGCAGGTGGCTTACCATTTTAACAAACCCATGGTGGTAACCAATGTGGGCGGCTTGCCAGAGCTTATTCCGGATGGGAAAGTTGGTTATGTAACCGAAATTTCGCCGGAAGCCATCGCGAAAGCTATTACAGATTTTTACGAGCAGAATAAAGAGGCGGAGTTCTCGGCCAATGCTGCGGAGGTTAAAAAACAGTTTAGTTGGAGCAAACTGATAGCGAATATTAAAGAAGTGGCGGCAAAATAGATGGCTGTAACGCCGGCCTCCAGGCCGGTACGTAAAAACCTGCCGCAGGCTCCGTTTTATCGTGGTAGGTTACTGCTTTTGTTGCAATTGCTGTTTCAGAATGTGGTTAGTTTGCTTTTACTTTATTTGCCTGCCCAGATTAAATTTTCCTGATATGGGAAGATTGTTGAAGGAATTTTGAGTTTTTTAGCAGAGGCTGAATAAATAATCGTGCCTCCCGGCAGGTTTTACAATACCGGCCGGGAAGCCGGCGTTACTGCTGCAATGTCTTAACTACGTGCTCCATCACTTTTGCGGCCGGCATATCTTCCATGCACGAGGTGCCCAGTTTGCAGGTGCCGCGGTAAAAACAAACACATTCGCGGTTGGGCTGCACAATAAAACCTCGACCATACAAATCGAATTCGTGCGGGTTAAAGATGTTGTTCATCAGCACTATTTTTTTGCGCAGCGCAATAGCAATGTGCATGGCCATGGTAACCTGCGTTACTATCAGGTCCATCTGGTGCATTAGGTTAATAAACTGCGGAAGCGAAAAGTGGCCCAGGTACGTAGCGCCGGTTGCTTCGTGAAGAATAAGATTACGTTCGTGCTCCTGCTCGCCGCCCAGCAAAACAGGTTCATAACCTTTCAACTCAAGTTCACCTATCAGGTCTATCCATTTTTCGTCGCTCCAGAGGCGGGTGGTCCAGCGGTCGCCGCAGCCGGTGTTAAGGCCTATCAGCTTTTTGCCTTTCGGCAGGGCGCTCCAATCGTAGCCTTTGTCCTGGTGGTTATCGAAAATATATTCTTCGTGGTTAAACTCAAATCCGCAGAGCTCAAAAATTTCTTCTACATAACTTTTGGTGTTGGCAATACTTACCTGATCGAAAACCCCGGTAAGAAATTTATGGTTGGCCAGCTCGTTGCTCGGGAAAGCGATGTTATTTTTTAGCGTGTAGCCAAACTTTTGCCCTGCCGTTATTTGGTCGTGCAGCGCGCAGGCCTCGCGGTCTTTATCAAGGTTATACAGAATATCGTAAGTGCAGGCCTGCAGGTAAATGGCGGCAGAAAGATCCAGTTTTAAGATCAGGTCTATCGCGTCTTTCGGCAAAATGGCAGGCGTGTGCGTAACCCAGGTAATGTGGCAGTTCGGGTGTTCTTCGCGGAGTTTGCGCAGCAGCGGCGTGGTGCGGATTACATCGCCTATGGCTCCCAGTTTTATAATTAATATGCGCTTGCCGGCCGGAGCGTAAACCGGGCAGGCATCGCACATATAGCCGTGCTCTTTGTTGGGTTTGCAGGGAATATCGCCCCGGAAATGAAGGCAATCGGTATGAACTGTGGTTCCGTTAAGCTTACTCATGAAAGGATCGGATAGGCTGCGACGGGCAAAAAAACGGCCATCGCAGGCAAACTAAGCTGCAATATAAGTTTTTAAGCCGAAGCTTTACTATTAACCTTGTTTCAGTTTTAGATTTTTAATAGCCAAAAGGTTAAAGAACGGGCAACCCCAGGTCGGTTTTTGTTTTTTTACCCCAAAAAGCGCTAAGGATTTCGCGAAGTGCGCGAAGTTTTTAAAAAATCGTGGCAGAGATTTTCAGGATTCTATCGTAACCCTACTGTTTTTGCTTTGTGTTGCTGGCGGGTTGCTTTGCGCACTTTGCGGTTTATTCTTGGCTAATTCAGTTATTTAAATCACAAAAAAGGCACTTCCCAGAAAGAAAGTGCCTCTTGTATATCTGTTCCTGAAACGGCTACCGGCCTCGTATTTTCCGGAAAATCCACATTACCAACACTACCACCAGAACAATCAGGATCAGGGCTGTCCACATGCCGGCTTTAAAAATATCGCCTATAATGTCGCAGCCTGTAAGCGTAAAGGTTAGTAAAATCAGAAAAGTGAAGATAAAATTCTTTAAGAAATTCATAGTTGTTGATGTTAAGGTGTAGGAAATCCGGAAGCGAAATGCATTCCTGATATTAAAAATTATCTATACTTAATTATAAGAAAAAGGTTTCTGGCCAAATGCGCCGCAATAGCCTGTAACGATAGCTGCAAAGGCCAAAAATGCAGGCGTTACAGGTTAATCAGCGTCTTGGTCCGGGCCTTCTTTGTGCACCAGGTAGGCGGTAAGTTTATCCCATTGCAGCTTCTGAAAAAACGCCCAGCCGCCTTCTGCAATTAACGTATTTAAAGCCCCGCGCCCACCGGCTTCTTCGCCATCGTTGTTAATTACTTCGTTAAGGCCCAGCTCGTAGGCTATAATTTTGGTGCCGATGCGCTCTACCCTAAATGTGCTGCTGGCTTCTTCGGTAAAAAAGTGTTTGGTTTCTTCGCCCTCGCCGGGTTCTTGCTTTTCTTCGGGCTTAGCGCTTGGCCGCACGGTAAATTCTGTGCCTGTTTCGTCGTTTTTTATGTTTACAACCTGCACCCAGTTTTCTATTTTAGCGCCTGGCAGCTCTATCTTTATATAGTCGCCCACACCTGCTTTTTTGCCCTTTGCAGGTTGCCCATAATGGGTGTAATGAGTAAAAGTTGAGTTTATGCCGCCTATATCAGACCAGCCATTTACATAGAAAAGTTTATCTACCGATTTCTGAAAAGCTGCCCTTGCTTCCGCCTCGGTTTCATATTCGTTTTCCGTAGAGAACAGCTTGTCTTTGCCTTCTTCGCCCATGGCGGCATTTACCTCGTGCTCTACCTTATCGGTTAGTTTATTAAAAATATCTTTTAGTCCCATCGTTAGTTTTTTCTGTTAATAACGGAATATCAAAAATGTGGTTCTTAATTATTCTTCGCCTAAGAAAGCTAACCATTACTCCGCCACCAACTCTGCACGTAGTCCGGAACCGGTTACGCCAATAATTTAAATTGCCGCATGCTGCTGTTTCTCTCTTCTCATTTTAGATGCACAGGCACGCAAGCCAGTGGTGCGGGGCTGAGGTTTTTAAGCGGCAACAATTGCACAGTTTATGGCGGTGCGCTGTATAAGCAAGTACTTTCTAAACCTTGCACCTAAACCAGCCGCAAATAAAAATGGCCGCCCCATAGCAGGAACGGCCATTTTTTATGCCATCAGAAACCAAATTACTTTTTCTGCTGCTGCTGCTGCTGTGGTTCCATCATTTTAAAGAACTGATCGAGCTCGGGCAAAATAACAATGCGCGTACGGCGGTTGCGCGATTTGTTTTCGGCATTGTTGTTGCCAACTACCGGCCTGTATTCGCCGCGGCCTGCCGCAATCATTTTGCCTGGGTCTATGCCATAGCTATCTTGCAACACCCGCACCACGGCTGTGGCGCGCAGCACGCTCAAATCCCAGTTGTCTTTTATGCTGGCGGTTTTTATCGGGTTGTTATCGGTGTGGCCTTCTACCATAAACTGCATGCTTGGCTGCGCTTTTATAACGGTGGCCACCTTGCCCAGCACCTCTTTTGCGCGGGGCGTTATTTCGTAGCTGCCACTCTTAAACAGCATCTTGTCCGAAATAGAAATAAACACCGCGCTGCCTTCTACTTTCACCTCTACGTCCTGGTCGTTCACATCTTTCAGTGCGCCTTTCAGGTTCATTACCAGGGCCAGATTTAGCGAGTCTTTCTGCTGTATAGAGCGGTTCAGGTCTTTAATATAGGCGTCTTTAGAGCTAATGTTCTCCAACGATTTCTTTATGCTTTCGCTTTGCGCCTTCGTAAGCACCGACATGTTGGTGAGTTGGTTCAGCAGGTTGTTGTTGCTGTTTTTCATGTTGGTGAGTTCTTCTTCCAGGGCCCGGTTGCGGCTGCTCAGGCTTTCGCGGGCGGTGTTGCAATCGCGAAGCTGCGTCGAGGTCTGCTCGTGCTCGGTGCGCAATGCGCTTAATTCTGCAAACTGTGCTTTGTGCTTCTTAGAACTCACGCATCCGGTGAGCGATGCGAAAACGGCCAGCGATAAAATTATTTTCTTCATGTTTAAATAAATTGGTTCGCAACCGTAGTTACGTATTGATATATATACTTGTTTGGTTTTTCTTTCGCCGGCCTGCAGTCCGGCTTGTTTCCGATAGGTCAAAGAAAAGGCCAGAACACGTTTTTTGCTATGAGGAAATAATTAGATTACCATGAAAACCAGATTAGACTCCGGCTACCCGTAAGCTGGGCACGAAAAAAGATTTGGGGGTTGCCGCAAAATGCGGGTACTTCTATTTTCTTACAAACTGCGGCAGGCATTTTCCGGCCGTGCTATTCGCTGCAATTTTTTTGCCCGGCACCTCTGCATTGCTGCCCTGCAAAGCGGTAAAATATAAGCTGTGGCGGCCAAAAAAGCGCTTGTGCCAGGGCAAAAAAGATTTCCGCTACTATCACTAACCCGGGGCTGCGGCGGGCAAAAAAGCCGGTGGCAGAGCATAATAAAAAGTTTTATACCACTTACCTATACAATAAACCGCCACAAACGGTGCATTTAGTCCTGAGCGGGCTATGCCAATAGTTTAATTTGCTGCAGGCTCCTGTTGCTTCTCCCTTATTTTAGATGCAGACGCACGCAACCAAGGCGCCGGGGCTTAGGTTTTAAAGCGGCAACAATGGCATAGTTTGTGGCGGTGTGGCGTACAAATCAGCATAAAAACAAAAAAGCCTGCCACATTTCTGTAGCAGGCTTCGTTTGCTCCCCCTCTTGGGCTTGAACCAAGGACCCCATGATTAACAGTCATGTGCTCTAACCAACTGAGCTAAGGAGGAATTTTACATTTGAGCTATCTGGCTCATTTGTGGATACAAAAGTAGTAGGTTTTTATATATGGCGCAAGCCCGGCGGCAAACATTTTTCAAAAAAAACGGCGGCAGAAAGCCTAATTCGTGATATAGAGCAGGTTACCGCTTAAATTTGTGTTGTACCTAACCAAATCGCGGTTGGCCGGGCCCGACCTTACCGTGCCATCGAAGTTAAATTGGGTGCCGCAGCATACATCTTCCAGAAAAAGCCTGGATGGCGCAATATCAACAATCGCGCAGCTATCGTACACCTGGTAGGGGCAGGCGCGCTCAAAAGCATAATACACATTGCCTGCCTGGCGCGCTACAATAATGCCTTTTACACCACCCGGAATAGTAACCGCGCCGTTTGGGTTCCGCAGAGCGATATAATCCATGTTGGTAAGGTTTATTACCTCGTTTACCTGGGCATAGGGCAATGGGTCGCCGTATTTATCGCTGTTGCAAGAATATAAAAAACCGGCAGTTAGTAAGGCAGCAAAATAAAGGCAGGTTTTTTTCATTAATGTAAAGTTACTTTATTGTTCTGTTAACGTGCAACTTGCTATAATAGTGCGTTTTAAGACCATATTTAAGCTGCGGATGCCAAAAAAGCCCGCGCCACAGCCCAAAACTTCCAGATTCTTTTTTTAACCTGAAAGCCTTTTACTTACACAAACTGCCGCAAAAACCGCACGTCGTTCTCGGTAAACAGGCGCAGGTCTTTAATCTGGTATTTCAGCATGGTAATGCGCTCTATGCCCATGCCAAAGGCAAAACCGCTGTAGGTTTCGGGGCTGATGCCGCAATTCTCCAGCACCGCGGGGTCTACCATTCCGGCGCCGCCAATCTCTACCCAGCCGCTGTGTTTGCACACGTTGCAGCCATCGCCTTTACAGATAAGGCAAGAAATATCTATCTCGGCGCTTGGCTCGGTAAACGGAAAGTACGACGGCCGGAACCGGATCTGGATATCTTTCCCGAAAAACTCCGTCACGAAATAATAAAGCGTCTGTTTCAGGTCGGCAAAGCTTACGCCTTCGTTTACGTACAAACCTTCTATCTGGTGAAACACGCAATGCGCTCTTGCCGAAATAGCTTCGTTCCGGAAAACCCGGCCCGGCGATAAGGTACGGATGGGAGGCTTTTCGTTTTCCATCACCCTTACCTGCACGCTGCTGGTATGGGTGCGCAGCAGCATATCGGGGTTGCGCTGCACAAAAAACGTGTCCTGCATTTCGCGGGCAGGGTGGTTTTCGGGGAAGTTAAGCGCCGAGAAGTTGTGCCAGTCGTCTTCAATCTCCGGCCCTTCGGATAAATTAAAGCCAATGCGCTCGAAAATCTGAATAATTTCGTTCTGCACCTGGTCTAAGGGGTGGCGCGTGCCGAGCTGGTGCGGCACCGGCGGCAAGGTATAATCTACAGATGCGCCCGCACCGTCGGAAGCCTGGTTTTGCAGTTTTTCTTCGTGCTCTTTAAACTTGGTCAGTGCCAGTTCTTTCAGCTCGTTTACGGCTTGTCCGTAGGCTTTGCGCTGCTCTGGTGCAATGTTTTTTATCTCATCCATAAGCGATGCAACAGCGCCCTTGCGGCTGGTAAATTCGTTGCGGAACTGCTCCAGTTGCTCTTTGCTGCTTATCTCAAACGCCTCGGCGCGGCTGCGGACTTCGTTTACTTTCTCGAACATGGTACAAAGATAGCCGGGAGCAGGCATTTCCGGAAATCGGAGGGCTGCGAGGGGTAATTATTGCCGTACCACAGGCTTAGAAACAGTGCTGTTATCGGTCTTTATTTTAACAGTGTATATGCCTTTGGGTAATTGTTGCAGATTTAGTTCGTGCCGGAAAAGCTGGTTGCCCGCTGCCGCCCTTGTTTTTAACACTTCCTGCCCTAATACATTCACCAGCGAAATATTTACGGGGCCATCTCCAGCAGATGAACAAGTTACTACTAACCTGTTGTTGGCCGGGTTGGGGTAAATTTTCCAATTGTCTGCCGGAATTATCGTTTGTAGGCCGGTAGGTTGAATTACCTCGGTAGTAGCTGTGTTGGTTGCGATGTAAGGGTTATAATCGAAGTAAATTTTTGCCTGGTTCGGGATGATTTCTCCAACGGTTAAACCAGACTGTGGCTTAACTCTAAAGCGCACAAATCCATGCGAGGCGGGCTCGTTTATAGATTCGTGCGGCAGCAAAATACTGGTAAATAAAACGGTCATTATTCCGTTTGCATCAAGGCTCCAGGTATAGTTGTTAGAAGCGCTCAGCATTTCTATCGTGCCCAGGTTTAGCAACCCGGCCGGAAGCGAATCGCGGAGCATTACCGTAAAAGCTGTATCGGTGCCCATGTTCTGGAATCGGATAATATACTCCAGCCA
>JAFADQ010000187.1 GCA_023424725.1 Bacteroidota bacterium | reverse complement strand
AAAAGCGCATGGTCGAAATCTTTAATTACGTTTTCTTCCACCAGCTTTTTCAGGTCTCCAAAATCAATCACCATTCCGTTTTTCGGATCGGCAATGTTGTTTATCGGTGTGCCGCTAACCGTTACTTCCAGCTTGTACGAATGGCCATGAATGTTACGGCAGGCGCCGTCGTACCCATGCAAAGCATGCGCCGTTTCGAAACGAAAAATGCGGGTTAATCTGATTTTGTCCAAGGGCTCGTTTGGTTTTTACAATTAGTGTATACAAATAGACCTATAAGGTTTTCGAAACCTTATAGGTCTTGGTTCAATAGACCGAAAAACTTCCTTACGCTAGTTTTCTTCGTTGCATTTCTGCCTGCAGTAAACCCAACTCACGGCCCATTTGCCCGCTTATAGACGTGTTTTCTTCTGCTCTGCGGATAAGGTAGGGCAAAGCGGTTTTTACGGTGCCATAAGGTAGGTATTTTGAAGTGCGGAAACCGGCTTTGGCGAGGTTAAAGGTAAGATTGTCGCTCATGCCTAATAGTTGCGAGAACGATACTTTTTCACGGTCTGCTTCCTTTAGCTGGGTTTGCATTTTTTCTGCCAGCTTTTTAGTACTCAATTCGTTGTGAGTAGCGGCGCAAAGTTCGGCGTGGTGCAGGTGTTCCAGGCAAAGTGCGGCTGCTGCATCAAAACTTTGGTCGGTGTCGGCTTTGCAGGTGAAAACAGGGCAGGGGTAACCCATTTCTTTGGCGCGCAATTGTTCCTTTTCTAAGTATGCGCCGCGCACCAGTTTTATGCCGAGGATAATGCCGCTATTTTCGTATTTCTTCAATACGTTTCTAAGGTACGAGAGACGGTCGGTGCGGTACATTTGCAATGTATTAAACACCACGGCGCGGTGCTGGTTGTGGTGCAGCATCATGCGCTCGGCCAGGCGGTCAATCGGGTCTTGCAGCCAGCTTTCTTCGGCATCTATAAACACGGTAACTCCGCAGGCGCGGGCTTCCAGACAGATCTGCTCCAAACGCGCTCGGGTACGGTCGTAAGCGGCGATTTCTTCGGCTGATAATTCTTCGCAGTTGTGTAGTTTCCGGAAGATCTCTGTATCTCCCAGGCCCGTCATTTTCAGGCTGATATAGGTGGTGTCTTTGTTTTTTCTGGCCTGGCGTATATTGTTCAGAATCTGGTTTTTCACTTCCTCGAAACCGGCTTCGGTGTGTTGTGCCTCGGCGGCATAATCGAGCACGGTGTTTACTTGCTGATGCGCCAGGTTTTCGATCACTTTTTCGGCTTGTTTCAGGTCTTCGCCGCCGCAAAAATGCCGGTACAGCGTTTTCTTTATCAGCCCATCTATTGGCAAGCCCAGTTTAACCGCCCATAAAGTTAATGCGCCGCCCACTTTCACCAGTGCGGGGTTGCTCACCATCTTAAAAAGCCAGTATGCCAGTTTTAATTCAGCATCGGTTTTCAGGGCAAACGCATTTTCGGTATTGCTGAAATCGATAGCTTTTTTTGTATTGGGAGATAAGGTTTCGGTTAACATTATTTTCAGAATTAAACAGAAGCCGGTTGGGCTTCGGCGGGTATATTTTTGGCCTTTACAGGCAGGGTGTCAGGTTGTAAAATGGTATCGATCTGCCCGAGAATTTTAACTTGAGAAACAGGCACTACTACAGGTGTTTTTTCCGGATCGGCAACAGGTGAAAAACAAGCTTTTAGCAGCGGAATTACCACTACACTTATACCTGCCATCAACCCGATTCCGCTAACCAGAAAACCAGCAAACCAGGGCCATAACTGCTGCATTAATAAACTGTGCGGCAAATTGGGCTGCTGCACTTGTAGCCACGCTTTCCCGATGCCGGCACCGATTAAGCTCAGCCAGAAAATCAGCAACGATGCATTCGCGAGCCAATACCCGAAACGTATGCCGCGGTATTGTTGTACGAAGCGCGCGCCCGGTATTTGCCCCAGCACATAATACACTGATGCAAGCAAAATCATGGTATTTATGCCGATGGTAGTGCCCATGGCGTGCGCTACGGTAATGTGCGTGCCGTGCGTGTAGAGGTTAAAAGCGGGCACCGACATCACCAAAGCCAGCGCCAGGTTCAGGAAGATCCAGACATCTGAAGCGGCCAAAAAACGGTACGGCAGGCGGTAAAAATTCTTCTGCATGGTGGTGAGCGATGCCTTCCAGTCGTAAATAATTTTTCCCAGAATAAGCAGCTCCGTCATGGTTACCACATAAGAAATATGCTTGATAGCCGGCGAAACCGGAAGCACGTAAATATGATGGCCCCAGTTAAACATCAGATTAAACAATCCCAGAAAAAAGAAGAAAAACGTGAGCGGTTTCCGGGCTGCCGAACTATCGCCGCTTATCTTCTCCATCAGGTAAAAAGCGGTACCGTAAATCAGCATGTTCCAGGAGCCAACAATGGCGCCGTAGCTTTTCCATTGCACCGTCATGTCGCGCACAATGTGGTCGCCAAAAAAGGGCAGCAGCCACAAGTAACTTTCGGCCAGCGAGAAAAGGAAAAAGCAAATTCCGCACAGCCACTGCCAGTAGTAAATAGGCCATGCACCAGTAAACCGCCGCGCCGCCATTAAAAAATTGGCGCCAAACAACACCCAACTCACCGACAACGGAATGGCCAGATACGGCGGAAATTCCCAGTATTCGCGACCGCCAAAAACACCTGCGCTGTAACTAATTATCGCGCCCACAGCCACGCCAATTAACAAAGTAGCCTGCGCAAAAGCCAGAACCCGTTGCAATTTTGTGCGCAGCAACTGCTCGCGCATGATGTAATAAATGCATCCGCTCGCACCAATCAGCAGCCAGAAAACCACCATGCTTACGTGCAGCGGACGTAGTTTCGCGAAGGGCAACATTTCGCGCAGCGCACCCGGCAAAATATAGTGCACGCCGCCCAGCGCGCCGAACAACAGCCCGCCCAGCAGCAACACCAGCGCCGAAACTAAGAGGTAAAATGCAGGTTGCCGCTTATTCATTTTTGCTGACGATTTTAGGTATAATGGTGCCGTTTGGCTGAGGGGTAAAATCGTGTACAGAGCCGCGGCCGCTCTTGTCTACTTCTTCCAGAAAAGCCAGCAGTTGCTCGGTTTCTTCGTTTGATAAATGGAAGTTGGGCATCACGGCTGTGCCCGTTTTTATAATGGCTCTCGCATACTCGCGGCCTTTCCGTTTATCAGAAATTACATTGGTTAAATCAGGGCCTAAATACCCGCCCAGGCCATAAAATTGGTGGCACGATCCGCAATTATGTTTCTGCCAAAGGTGCTTTCCTGCTATGGCCTGTTCGCTTACCGGCGCGTCTTCGGTTTTGGTGCCGTTTGCCTGGTACACAAACCCTGAATAGGCCAAAAAAGCCGCCGCCAGCCCCCAAAAAACGAAGCGCTGCGTAGCTTGCTGCCGGTTATTCTTTTCTGCCATCGGTGTTGAACGGAAATTATCAGTAGCAAAAGTACCGCCAGCCGCAACCGCCTGAAATGATTTGCATCACGACAAAAAGAAACTTAAATCACTTTTAAAAAGGTGAGGAGTATGGGTAGACGAAACGCTTCCAGGGCTAATGACCAATGGTGTTCAAAACCTGCCAAAAGTAGGTATTTCCTGTAAAGGAAGCCTCAGCGGGGCGATCTGTTTGTAGTACGTTGCGCTAAAATTGCAGGAAAGCTCCGGAGGAGCGACCTGTTATTTAACAAACTAAGAATAACAAGTTGCTCCTCCGGAGCTTACATAATGCATAGAATATTCTTTGCTACAAATATTTCGCCCCGCTGGGGCTTTCAAAAGCCCTTTTGATCTCAATTCGTAAGGTTTTGGACGCCCCTGTTCAAGCACACTGGAAGGTTTCCATCCGCTACAAAACCCTCCGGCGTGCTTGCACCTGAAAGCATTTTTTTGCCGAATGGATTTTTTTAATTGGTGACCTAAATCATTTCCTCCACAAATTTTTCTGCCCATCTTTGCAATGGGTAATTTTTATAAATCACTCAACTTTTTTCTTTTATCAAACACCTGCAAAGGCCAAAAATAAAGCCACTTGCAACCAAAATCATTCACCAAAACAACCGCATCATGAATATCAAGATAATAACCTTTTTAGCCGCCGGCGCCCTGTTTTTTGCTGCCTGCAGCGCACCCGAAACTACCGAAACCGCCACTGCCCAAACCGGTAACCACACCGAGGCGACATTAGCCCAAACCGAAGCAACAGACCAGCCCAACGACCATCACGGCGATATTTCTGGCGATCTGCAACTTAACAACGGCGCAAAATGGCAAGCCGATGCCAGCACCACCGGCGGTATAATAAACATGCAAACCGTAGTGCAGAATTTTAACAGCTCAGAAGGTGATAAAACCGTAAATTCTTACCAAACCCTCGGCAGTAACCTGGATGCAGAAGTAAAAAGCATTCTTAAACAATGCCGAATGAAAGGTGCTGCCCACGACGAACTGCACAAGTTTATGGTGCCCTTAATGAGCGACGTAAAATCCCTTTCCGGCACCGAACTGGAGGCATCTCAACAGGCGCATTCCCGTATTCAGGAAAGGCTCGCTCTGTACCACAATTATTTCGAGTAACCGCTCTTGGCTAAACCAACAGAAATTAAATACAACGCGCCACCAAACCTTGTAAATTGGTGGCGCGTTGCGTTGCTAAATCTTTTCGTAATTGGCTGCATCGGCTTGCTGCTGCGGTGGATGATGGTGCGCGCAATTCCGGGGTTTAATTTCAAAAATATTTTGCACGCGCACTCGCATGGCGCATTGCTGGGCTGGCTTTATTGTGCGCTTTTTGTGGCGCTGGTGCATGGTTTTTTGCCCGCCGCAGCCCGGCAAAAACGGGTTTATAAATGGCTTTTCTGGCTCGCACAAATTGCTGTGCTGGGTATGTTGCTCAGTTTTCCGTTGCAGGGTTACGCGTCCGTTAGCATCACATTTTCTACACTGCACATCCTATTCAGCTACGGTTTTGCCTGGTTTTTTCTGAAAGATTGCCGTGCTAATCCGGAGATAAAAACCAAACACCGGCTCTCGTTCCGGTTTATAAAACTTAGCCTGTGGCTTATGGTGCTATCGTCGCTCGGGCCTTGGGCAATGGGGCCGATTATGGCGAGCGGCAACAGCTTTACGCCGCTGTATTACAATGCTATTTATTTTTACCTCCATTTTCAGTACAATGGCTGGTTTACTTTCGCTGTGCTGGGGTTGTTTTTCCGTTTGTTAGAGCAGTATAATATCAGCTTTTCCACCCAACTCGGCAACCGGTTTTTTCTGTTGATGGCCATAGCTGTTGGGCCTGCTTATCTATTGTCGGTGCTTTGGACGGAGCCGCCCGTTTGGGTGAATATTATTGGCGGAATTTCTGCTGCGATACAAGTTTATGCGCTGCTTGTCTTCCTTAAATTGTGCTGGCATCCGGGCAAAGAATTGCTTGCTTCTTTCTCTAAAACAGCAACAACCATTCTGCTTTTCTCGCTGTTATCTTTCATACTGAAACTACTAATGCAACTGTTGTCTGCATTGCCATATTTCGCGGTGCTGGCATACAAGGTCCGGCACTTCGTTATAGGCTATCTTCATCTTGTCCTGATCGGGTTGGTGAGCTTCTTTTTGCTGGCTTATTTTGCCCGCATTGGCTGGTTTAATCTGCATAATTCAGTCGCCAAAACCGGGCTTTATATTTTCCTTACCGGTTTTATTTCTTCCGAAGCATTAATCTTCGCGCAAGGCACTTCTTTTTGGTTGCGAATGGGGGCAATTCCTTCTTTCGATTTAATATTATTCTTCGGTAGTATTCTTCTTCCCACCGGAATATTATTGATGCTGCGAGGGGCATTTTTTATGCCATCGGAGCGGGAATTATTATAAAAAATTAACCGCAAAGTGCGCACAGAAATCGCAATGTTCGCGAATGGGATAAATGCTAAAATGTAAATTCCCATAGCCCACGGTTTTAACCCACAACTGTACGAAAATTTATCAAATCAACTGATAAACAATGTTTTAGCTCCCTCGCTCGCATCTTGCGAGTGTGAGCTACAGCAGGCCTCTGGCCGTTTTATAAATCTATTAGCGGCAAGATGTAGCCCATAACCCACACTTGCAAAATGCGAGCGAGGGCGCAACAGGTTGATAATTAATTTGTTTGTTTAATTTTCGTACAGTAGTGGTTTTAACCATGGGTTTTCTGTGTAAAAGAAAAAGTATGAACCGTTTTAACGGTTTGTTTTAAATCGAATAATAGGCAGGTAAATGGTTAAAACCATTTGGAACTGTGATAACCTTTGGACCCACGCTTAAAATCGTGGGCTATGGTGCTGGTTATAATTTACGTCAGTTTATCTTTAACACCTTTGCTACCTTACCGTAATTAACTGCGCACTTTGCAGCTACAAAACGGCAAACAAAAACCCCGGCCAGGTAGCCGGGGCGATTGCACTAAACCCAAAATATAAATTTTTATTACTGAGGCAACAACACTTTGTCTATCACGTGAACGGTGCCGTTAGATGCTTTTACAGATCCGAGAATAGTTGCGTCGTTCACCATTACTTTTCCATCTTTATGGGTAATGGTTACGTTTCCGCCGTTCACCTGGCCAAGCGTCATGCCATCGGTCAGGCGGTCTATGTCGTAAGAAGAAACCGTTACGTGGTATTGCAAAATATCTTCCAACTGGCCTTTGTTTTCAGGCTTCAATAAATTATCTACTGTGCCTTTTGGCAGCGCTTCGAAGGCAGAATTAACCGGCGCAAAAACTGTAAACGGACCGGCGTTAGACAGCGAATTTACCAGGCCTGCAGCTTTCACGGCAGCTACCAAAGTTGTGTGGTCCGGCGAGCCAACGGCAACTTTCACTACGTCTTTTTGCGACACATCGTCCGATACGCTGGCTTGCCCGCCGCCCGGATCGGATTCTTCTGTTTCGTAAGATCCTGAAGCCGCGTTTTCGGCATTAGAAGAATTAGTAGTGCACGAAGTGAATGCCATTAAACAGGCAACTCCGGCGGCGATAAATAAATTTGTCGTTTTCATGATTTGGTGGCGTTATTTTAAGACAAAATTAGAAGCATCCTTTCGCCGGAATAATGACCTTCGTTGCCTGGTTTAGTGACTTTTATCATCGTTTTCTTATAAATGTGCTTAAACGAGTTGTTTAAGCGGTTTTTAAGATCACCAGATTCTATGAAGTAAAAGAAAAAATTAGCTCGAATTAGCAAATTTTAATACGAATCTAATTTGGCTGTTTTGCCTGAACTGGGATTTATAGGATGAAATGAAGGACTAGGAGGGCTGAACTATGATTCAAATGAATAAAAGAAGGACTGTGAATCCCGCACTAAAATCACAGTCCTTCTTTTCATCATTTCCATTATAGTTCAAACATCATAGTCTCTTCCCCGGTCTGTGCCTTCACCTAAAGTATATACACATCTTGCCTATGCAAGAATTAACCATTTGGTTATCAATTATTTGTAGATTTAGCCGTAAAATATAAAGTGCTGATAATCAATGCGTTAAAAAGAGGTGAATATTCTCTCGGTGCCTTCACAGACCACGGAAACTGTAACATAAACCAATTAAAAGTTTGAACTATGATTCAAATGAATAAATGAAGGACTGTGAATCCCGCACTAAATTCACAGTCCTTCATCCCCTTATTTCCATCATAGTTCAAACATCCTGGTCCTTCCTATAATCCTACGAATCCTGGTTCAGACAACCTTAACTGCAGCCCAAACTATTTCCGCAATTCAAACACTTATAACACGTGCCGCTGCGGATCGTTAAATGTCCGCATACATTGCACAATGGCGCGTCGCCCATCATGTTGGCAAGGGCTTGCTGAGAGCCTTCTACCACAATCGTTTCGGAGCTTTGCGTGGTGGTTTTGGTGTGCTTAATTCCGGTGAAAGTAGCGGGCGCTGTCAGCGGGCTGTGGGCACCGTTTTTAGGGGTGTCAGCGACGAAATTTTCCGTTTCTGTAGTTGATTTATCTGCACCTTCAACTGCACTTTCTTTCTGCGGCGGTACGTGCACCAAATCGTTGCGCTGCAAATACTCCATGCCTAACAAGCGGAACAGGTAATCGAGAATAGAAGTGGCCTGTTTAATGTTCGGGTGCTCTACGCTACCGGCCGGCTCGAAACGGGTGAACGTAAACCGGCTCACAAATTCATCAAGCGGCACGCCGTATTGCAATCCTAGCGACACCGAAATCGCGAAGCAGTTCAGCAACGAGCGGAACGAAGCGCCTTCTTTGTACATATCAATAAAAATCTCTCCCAGGCTGCCGTCTTCGTACTCGCCGGTTCTTATGTACACCGTGTGGCCGTCAATCTTTGCTTTTTGGGTGAAACCGTTGCGCTTTTCGGGCAGGCGTTTGCGCTCCACCACATTGCTGAGCTGACGCTTAAACCGCGTGTCTTTAGACGACGACATGATAGAAATAGCAGCCTGCAACACTTGTTCTTCTGTTAACATGGCTTGTTGCGCGTCTTGTTTCTCGTCCGGACTTTCTTTCTTCTTTTCAGAGGATTTAGACGTAAGCGGTTGCGACAATTTGCAGCCGTCGCGGTACAAGGCGCAAGCTTTTAACGCGTGTTCCCAGGCAGAGCGGTAACATTGCGCTATTTCCTCTACAGTGGTTTCGTTGGGCAGGTTTATGGTTTTAGAAATCGCTCCCGATAAAAACGGTTGCACGGCTGCCATCATCTGCAAATGGCCTTCGGGTTTAATAAAGCGCGTGCCTTTGTTTCCGCAGCGGTTGGCGCAATCGAAAACCGGCAAATGTTCGGGCTTCAGGTGAGGCGCGCCTTCCAGGGTCATGGTGCCACACACGTAATCGTTCAGCTCCGCTATTTGTTGTTCCGATAAACCCAGCGCCGCCAGCAAATCGAAGTCGGGTTGCTTAATGGCTTCGTGCGGAATATCGAGGCGGGTGCAAAAATCTTTGTCTAACAAGTGCGGCAAAAACAGAAACCGGATATCGAACGCGGCCACGGCAGCTTGGTCTATGCGCGTAACTTCGGTAACCGAAAAGCCGAGCGAGAACAGTTTTTCCGGATTTAAATGCGGTGCGCCTTTAATCGTTCCGGCCCCTTTGGCGTAGCGCACCATTTTCTCAATTTGCTTTTCAGAATACCCCAAATTGCGCAATGCGCCGGGCACCGATTGGTTGATGATTTTAAAATAACCGCCGCCGGAAAGTTTTTTGAATTTCACCAATGCAAAATCTGGTTCTACGCCGGTTGTATCGCAATCCATTAATAAACCAATAGTGCCGGTGGGCGCTAAAACCGTGGCCTGCGCATTCCGGAAACCATGTTTTTCTCCCAATTCCAGCGCTTCGTCCCACACCCTGCAGGCGGCATTTAAGAGGTAATCGGGGCATAGTTTCGGGTCGAGGCAATAGGGTTTCAGGCTGAGGTTTTCGAACAGATCGGGTGTGTTGTGGGCGGCGTAGCGGTGGTTGCGGATTACGCGGAGCATGTGCTCTTTGTTGGAGCTGTAGTGGGCAAAAAAGCCCTTTACAGCGGCCAATTCGGCGGAAGTTCTGTACGCAGTTCCGGTCATGATTGCGGTAATGGAGGCGGCCAACGTGCGGGCTTGCGGACTATCGTACGGCAAACCGGCGAGCATAATTACCGAGCCAAGGTTGGCGTAGCCGAGGCCGATGGTGCGGTAATCGTAAGAGCGCTGCGCCACGTCTTCGGAAGGGAATTGCGCCATCAGGATAGATATCTCGAGCACTACCGTCCAGATTCTTGCCATGTGCGTAAAACCTTCTACATCAAAAAGTTGCTGCTCGCTGTCGTAGAATTTGCGGAGGTTGATGGAGGCGAGGTTGCAGGCCGTGTTGTCCAGGAACATATACTCCGAGCAGGGGTTGGATGCACGGATAGGGCCACCGGCAGGGCAAGTGTGCCACTCATTAATAGTAGTGTCGAATTGCACGCCGGGATCGGCGCATTTCCAGGCGGCATCGGCTATGTTGTGCCAGAGGTTGCGGGCCGGAATGGTTTTAACGGTTTCGCCGGTGGTGCGGGCGGTAAGTTCCCAGTCGGCGTTGGCATCGAGGGCAGAGAAAAACCGGTTAGGAATGCGCACCGAGTTGTTGCTGTTTTGCCCGGCCACGGTTTGGTACGCTTCGCCTTCGTAATCGGAAGAATAACCGGCGGCGATGAGCGCGGCCACTTTCTTTTCTTCGTCGGCTTTCCAGTTTATAAAGGCTTCAATTTCGGGATGGTCGATATCCAGACACACCATTTTAGCAGCGCGTCGGGTTGTACCGCCCGATTTTATGGCCCCCGCAGCCCTGTCGCCGACTTTTAAAAATGACATGAGCCCGGAAGAATGACCCCCGCCGGATAGTTTTTCTTCGGCTCCGCGAATGGCAGAAAAGTTAGTGCCAACGCCCGAGCCATACTTATAAATACGTGCTTCGCGCTGCAGCAAATCCATGAGGCCGCCTTTGTTTACCAAATCATCGTCTACACCCAAAATAAAGCAAGCGCTGGTTTGCGGGCGCTCGTAAGCGTTGTCGCTTTGGCAGAGTTCGCCATTGTCGGGGTCTTTATAATAGTGACCCTGGCTGCTGCCTTTTATGCCGTAACTTTCATACAAACCGGTGTTAAACCATTGCGGCGAATTGGGTGCGGCGTATTGCCCGAGCAAAGCCACCACCAGCTCATCGTAAAAAATCTGCGCGTCTTTTTTGCTAGCGAAATAGCCGTAGCGGCTGCCCCAGCTTTTCCAGCAATTTGCGAGGCGGTGCACCACTTGTTTCACCGAATGTTCGGCACCGTCTGCGCTCTCGGTTTCGGGCAGGCCGGTTTTGCGGAAATATTTCTGCGCGAGAATGTCGGTGGCGATTTGCGACCATTCGGCGGGTACTTCCACATCGGTTAGTTCGGTTACGATTTCGCCATCTGGTTTTTTGATGATGGAACTGCGGATCTCGTAGCTGAACTGGCTGAACGGATCGGTTTTTTCCTGGCTAAAGCGGCGGGAGAAGGAGAGGCCTTTGGGAGGTTTTTTGGTGCTTTTCATATTGTGGATGAATGGATGAATGGGAGAATGGATGAATGGATTTATTTTGTTGGCGGTTGCTGATTGTTGAATGTTGGGGTGGGGAGGTTTAAGCTGAGGATTTATTGGCGGGCTGCCAGGTGAAAAATTTAAGTTGCAGTTGGTTAAGAGCGCCGGGCCGGATTTGTAATCAGGCTCTTGTGAGTACGAGGATTTTCAATCCGGTTTATTGGAGTTAAAGTCGGATTGAAAATCCTGGTATTCAGGTGGACCGGATTACAAATCCGGCCAAGCAAACGGTGTTCTGAGTTTAGAGAAGCGTGTTTTTGTATAGTTTACAATCGCGATTAAGTTTAGATAGCGAGCTGGCGCAAGCGTCCGCTTGTGCCTTTCGCGACAGCGAAAAAATCTGTAGTTGTTTGGGTGGTGATGACATGGTTTTTGCTTTCGGCAGGCACAAGCGGACGCTTGCGCCAGGGGCTTCGTTTAGGCTTTGGTTTGGTTTCAGACAAGTGCGGTTTTGTACTTTATATAATAGCATACAGTTGGTTGTTTAGCGGGCGGTGCGCGTTAGTGATAGAAGCGGAAATCCTGTTGGCCTTTGGTGGCCATTTTTTTGGGTGTTGCAGGTGAAATTTTATTCGGATGGTGGTGCCGCGCGCTGGTGTTTATAAGGCCAACAGATTGCAGCGGATAGCACGGGCCGGATGCAACGCCCTTATTTTTAGAATGATCTTTATCAGTTTTCATTTTGTAGAAATGGCTTTTGGGCGCTGTTAGGGCAGTTTTTGGGCCCTGCTGGCCGGCGCATCAAATGTAGAAGAAATAAATTAAAGAAAAAAAGACCTTAAAGTCTTTTATTTTGAATTTTCCGGTTTACCTTTGTGTTAACAAATCAAACAAACAGTAAATCTGTAACACAAAATACCATGGAAGTACTCGAAAAATTAGACGTAACTGTGCTGGAGCCACGCGAAAAGCATCCAACTATTTTCCGGATTTTCGACTCGCTTGGAGAGGGCGAAGGATTTATAATTCATAACGACCACGACCCGAAGCCGGTGTATTACCAGTTGCTTGGCGAACGTGGAAATATTTTTAAGTGGGAATACCTGTTGCAAGGCCCCGAAATTTGGGAAGTGCAGATAACCAAAAACGTGCCCGGCGCGGCCGATACTACCATTGGCGAACTGGTGGCGAAAGACATTCGGAAAGCCGAGGTGTTTAAGAAATTCGGCATTGATTTTTGCTGCGGCGGAAAGAAAAGCGTGAAAGATGCCTGCAAAGAAAAAGGCGTTGACTACGAGCAGGTAGAGCGCGCGCTGAACAACGTGCCCGAGCGCGGAAACAGCGGTCCGAACCATGATTTCGATTCGTGGAAAGTAGGCTTTTTGGCCGATTATATAGAAAATACGCACCACACGTATGTAAACCAGAGCATTCCGGCGCTGCGCGAATACACCACTAAAGTTGCCCGTGTGCATGGTTCGCGCCATCCGGAGGTGATAAAAGTGGCTCAGCATTTCGAGGAAGTTGCCTTGGAATTGCTGGCGCATTTGCCGAAAGAAGAGCGCGTGTTGTTCCCGTACATAAAGCAATTGGGTCAGGCCGAAGCGTTGCAAACCGCGCTGCCACGTCCGGCGTTTGGCAGCGTGCAAAGTCCTATTAACATGATGGAAATGGAGCACGAATCGGCTGGCCAGAACATGGAGGCAATCCGCAAG
>JAFADQ010000113.1 GCA_023424725.1 Bacteroidota bacterium | reverse complement strand
GGTAGAAACTCCCTGAGAAAACCCAAGCGCGAAAAGCTTTGCCTTGCCGGGTACTTGTTGCAATAAATGTTCTGCGAGCGTTTCCAGGTAATGTGTGTAATCTGCTATTTCGTTTAATCTGTCCTGGCTCGTCATCCAGCTGGCGCCAACGCGGCCCGATGTGTTAGAGAGGTAAAATCTTGAAAGCGCTTCCGGGGCTACAATTACGGTTTCGTTATCAGCAATCACATCAAATTTCTTTAGAAAAAATTCTGCCAGCTGGCCGTAGCCGTGGCAAACAATCCAAACGCGCTTTGTTTTTTCTGATAGCTGGCCAAGCGTAAAATACCGGGCAGTGCGGCTAACTTTAATATGATGTTGCTGCATGGTTTACAGTAAGCTTTTCCGGTTAAACTGCAACGGCAGCAAATCGGCTACAGAATTGCAGATGTAGAATTTGCCATCGGGGCCCGGAAAAATAATGCGAATTGGTGTGTTTTGCCTTTGTTCAAACTCGGCCATTACCTGGCGGCAGGCCCCGCACGACGATACCGGCAAATAGGCTGTAGCGCCCTGTTTTCTGGCCGTTACAGCCATGGCTACAATGCTTAGGTCGGCAAATTGCGCACCTTTCGCGAAAAGCGCGGTGCGTTCGGCACACAAACCAGATGGGTATGCGGCGTTTTCCTGATTGCTGCCGCACATTACCTGGCCATTATCGAGCAGCAGGGCCGTACCAACCCAAAACTTAGAGTACGGGGCATAGGCCGTAGCAGAAGCTTCCTGGGCTTTCAGCATCAGTTCGCGGTCCTGGAGCGAAAGTTTTTCCAGAGAATCTGCTACTTCTATCGTTATATTTATTTGCAGCGGTTGGCTCATAAAGTTATTTGGGCGTCTAAAGTACTAAATTATTGAAGGCTTAGTTACTAGTAGCAGCTTAATTTATTGAGATTTTATGTGGCAGTAAGCGACTTGTGAAAGAAGTTGCGGTAAGGTTTCTGAAAGAAGATTAATAGCCTTTTAATTATTTGGTTAATGATTAGCAGATAAGGTAAATCTGGAAATAAAAGAAGATTTAATGTATTATTAAAGCACTGATAGCGATAAGCCCGCAGAGTATGTATTGCATTTCCTACCTTTGCGGCCGGTTACTGTTTATGATTAACCAGAGTTTATGAAACATATTTTGTTGCTTGGAGCCGGCCGTTCTGCTACCGTTCTTATCGATTACCTTCTGCGTTTATCTTCATCGGGAAATTACTCGGTTACCATCGCCGATCAGGTAGTAACGTATATAGAGCCAAAGATCAAAAGTTTTCCTGCCATTTCTGCCATTTCATTCGATATTCATAACCAGGCGCAGCGCGAAAGTGAGGTGGCAAAAGCCGATCTGGTAATTTCTATGCTGCCGGCTTTTATGCACATACATGTGGCCAAAGAATGCCTGGCGCAGGGCAAGCATTTAATTACGGCCTCGTATGTATCTAAAGAAATACAGGAACTGCACCAGCAGGCAAAAGATAAAGGCCTTACTTTTTTAATGGAGTGCGGCCTCGACCCCGGTATTGACCACATGAGCGCCATGAAAGTGATAGACGAACTTAAGGAGCAGGGCGCGAAATTAACCTCGTTTAAATCGTATACAGGCGGATTGATAGCGCCTGAATCTGACACCAACCTGTGGCATTATAAAATTACCTGGAACCCGCGCAACGTGGTGCTGGCCGGCCAGGGAACCGCACGTTATATAGAAGAAGGAAAAAACAAATACATACCTTACCACCAGCTTTTTTCTAGAACCGATACAATAGAAGTAGGCGATGTAGGCTTGTTTGAAGGTTATGCCAACCGCGATTCGCTGAGTTACCGGCAAATTTACGGCCTGGAAGAAATACCCACCTTGCTGCGCGGCACACTGCGCCGGCCCGGCTATTGCAGCGCCTGGAATTTAGTGGTGCAGCTAGGCCTTACCGACGATAGCTACCGCATAGAAAACGCCGAAGACCTGACTTATCTGGAGTTTACCGAGTCGTTTTTGCCGGCCGGAAAAGGTTCTGTAGAAAAGCGGCTGGCCGAGTATATGGAGTGCAAACCGCGTGGCAATAAAATGCAGCGCCTTAAAGAGCTTGGTTTGTTTTGCGAAGAAAAAATAGGCCTGCAAAACCCAACTCCGGCCCAGGTAATAGAAAAGCTGATGCTGGAAAACTTAAAGCTGGAAGAAGGCGACCGCGACATGATCGTGATGCAGCATTTATTCGGGTTTGAGCTAAACGAAAAGCAGCACCTTCTTACCTCGTCTATGGTTGTAACCGGCGACGACCCGGTGCGCACCGCCATGGCCAAAACCGTCGGGTTGCCTGTTGGAATTGCCGCTAAACTGTTGCTGGAAGGCAAAATAGCCCAAACCGGAGTTGTGATTCCCATCTCGCCGGAAATTTATAGCCCCATTTTAGCCGAGCTGAAAGAGCATGGTTTAACCTTTGTAGAGCAAAACAGCTGACCTACAGGTAAGATAGCTGCGGGCATCAAAAAACCGGTCACCAGAAGCTAAAAAGCCTTAAAAGCTTATCTTTTTAAGAATGCCGTCGTAAAAATGGAATCTTAGCTGAAAAAATGCCTGAAAATTCTATTCATTTCACCAATAGCCTTAATGCCACATACTGCTCTATGTGGTACCTGGAGCACAATAAAATGATCTCCATCGTCTGGAAGGGCACCGCGCCGGCCGATAATGTTAGAAAGGTGAAAGAAAGCCTGCTGGACCTGATAAAGGGAAAAGATTGTCAGGCTATTATGAACGACGTGCAGCAGTTTTTTTCCGCTCCGGCCGATCTGCTTCGCGATCTGGGTGCCACAGAGTGGGATGCAGAAGTAAGCCATCTGGGCGTAAAATATCTGGTACATGTTTTAAACGAAAGTACCCCCATTCCAACCGAAACCGACGAACCCGGCCCCGGAGGTCTCATCATAAAGCATTTTCATCATAAAATGGATGCCCTGGGCTGGATAAAGCAACACATATCAGACTAAATTTACCTTCTGTTACCCCATTTTTTGCCCTTTGCAGCCTGTTTTTAAGGAACCGGATCGTAGCCGTGGCCGCCCCAGGGGTGGCAGCGCGCAATTCTTTTAAGTGCCAGCCACGAGCCTAAGCCGGGCCCGTGTTTGCGCAGCGCCAACACCGCATATTGCGAGCAAGTAGGAGAGAAGCGGCACGATGGCGGCGTAAGCGGCGAGATGGCTTTTTGGTAAAACCATACCAAGGCAAGCAGCAGCTGCAAAATAATTTGCTTAAAAAAGCGCGAAAGGGCCCTGAGGAACTGCAAAATAGTGCTGTTTTATTGCTAAAAATGAGCCTTTAACGGTTAAGTTATCTCAAAGTTATCTATTCCAACGCGAAAGTTCTTATTTTTGCTTTTCAGCACATTCGTGTTCAACCAAATAATTATTCATGATACGTAAAAAATTAAGTGCTCTGCTGCTGTCGGTGGCGATGTTGCTTCCGCTTATGTCGCGTGCCGATGAAGGTATGTGGCTACCAATGCTTATCAAGCGTTTGAACCACGCCGATATGCAAAAACAAGGTCTTAAGCTTACCGCCGAAGAGATCTACAGCATTAATCAGGCAAGCTTAAAAGACGCTATCGTTCAGCTGGGCGGCTTTTGCACCGGCGAATTTATCTCTAAAGAAGGGTTGCTTCTTACCAACCACCACTGCGGCTACTCAGCTATTCAGAGCCACAGCTCGCCCGAGAACAATATCCTGAAAAACGGATTCTGGGCACAAACAAAAGCGGAAGAAAAAACCAACGAAGGCCTTTTTGTTGATATTCTGGTACGGATGGACGATGTTACCGCCAAAGTATTAGAAGGAGTAGACGACAAAACTCCGGCTGCCGAGCGCTCTAAGCTAACCGGCGAAAGAATGAAGCAACTGGCTGCCGAAGCTGCCGAAAATGGCCGCTACATTAGCTACGTGCGCGATTTCTTTGCCGGAAACGAATATTATCTTTTTGTGTACGACCGTTATAACGATGTGCGCTTAACCGGAACTCCTCCTGAATCTATCGGTAAATTTGGCGGCGACACCGATAACTGGATGTGGCCACGCCAAACCGGCGATTTTTCTTTGTTCCGTGTATACATGGCGCCCGATGGCTCGCCAAGCAAAGAAGTTTCTGACAAAAACGTGCCTTACAAGCCTAAACACCACCTGCCGGTTTCTATAGCGGGTGTTGAAGAAGGCGATTTCGCGATGGTATTTGGCTTTCCGGGCCGTACAGAGCGTTATAAAACCTCGCATGGCTTAGCGTTGGATCTTGAGCAAATTAACCCTGCGCGTATTAAACTGCGTGAGCGCCGCCTTGCCCTGATGAAAGAAGACATGGACAGAGATCAGGCGATAGATATTAAATATGCCGCCACGTATGCTCAGGTATCTAACTACTACAAATATTTTATCGGCCAGAACGAAGGCATTAACCGCCTGAAAACGCTGGAAAAAAAGCGCGAAGAAGAAAAGAAATACCAGGCCTGGGCCGATTCTGACCCAAAGCGCAAAGCCAAATACGGTAATGTGTTGCGCGATATAGACGCTGCTTACAAAGGTTACGAATCTACCAACTTATCTAACGTGTACCTGAACGAGGCTATTTTTGGCAGCGAAATAATGGGCTTTGCCTTTAATTTTATGCCGCTGTATAACCAGCTGAAAGGCGCTCAGGGAAATAACGAAGCAGCCAAAGCAGTTGCCGCCAAACTGAAAGAAACTGCCGAAGGTCATTTTAAAGATTACAATGCCCCTACCGACCGCAAGGTTACTGCCGCCATGTTAGGCATGTACAAACAGGATGTGCCA
>JAFADQ010000040.1 GCA_023424725.1 Bacteroidota bacterium | reverse complement strand
TAGGCCTCGGTTTCGGTAATAATGCCGCCTGTGCGCACGCCGTTTATGTGGGTAAAAAGGTGCTTCCCCAGCAGCTCTCTGGCAATTACATCTGGCTCTGGCCGGGCATAAAACGGGCGCTGCAGCTTCATTGGGTGGGTTGGTTTGCAGGGTTTGTTTGAATTTGGATTATGGGATTTTTAAGATTAGTTAGATAAAAATCTCCGTGCCTCTACCCAGCGCTGTCATCCTGAGCGATAGCGAAGGAACTTGTCTATAAGATCCGCAGGCGTTCACGACCTTGTTATTTCGAGGCCTGAATCTTTTGTTTGAACTGTGATTCGTTTGATTTTTGTGATGGACTTTGATTTCTCAAATCTCATATTTATCATTTAAATCACAAAAATCAGAGTTCAGACAATCCTGCGGGCATCAAAAAGCCATGCGCTACAGACTAAAATCCGGTAAAAAATCCTGGCAATCTTTCCATCTTTTAATCGTGTTCAAAAAGGAGATTGCTTCGTGCCTCGCAATGACATAGTGGCTAACGGTAGTCGTTCTTTTAGACTAGGTCCTTCGCTATCGCTCAGGATGACAGCGTGGGGTGGGAACAGGGTGCCCCTACTCGCCCAGCAAATTTTCTTCTTCGGGCTCTTCGGTGAGTTTGTTTTTGCGGGCTTTCAGTACCGATAGCAGCATAGAAATTCCCAGCGCGGCCACGATAAAACCAAGCGCGTAAGGCGTTGGAATAATAAACCAGTGATGTATGAGCAGTTTTATACCAATAAACACCAGCACTATGGCCAGGCCATACTTTAAGTACTCAAATAGCTGAATAATACCGGCCAGGGCAAAGTACAAAGATCGTAAACCCAGAATAGCGAAAGCATTAGACGAGTACACGATAAAGGTTTCCTGCGAGATAGCCAGAATAGCCGGAATAGAATCTACCGCGAAAACCAGGTCGGTTATCTCTACGAACATCAGCGCGATAAAGAGCGGCGTGGCAAAGGTGCGGCCGTTTATTTTCACAAAGAAATTGCCTTCGTGGTACGAGGGCGTAACCGGCATAAACCGCTTAAACGTGCGGATAAAGATGTTTTTATCGGGGTCTATCTCTTCGTCTTCGTCGGTATACACAATCTTGATACCGGAGTAAATAAGCAGCGCGCCGAAGAGGTAAAAAATCCAGTCGAATTTAGAAAGCAGCGCCAAACCGCCCACAATAAAGATAGCGCGCATGGCCAGGGCGCCAATAATTCCCCAGAAAAGAACCTTATGCTGGTAAATGGCCGGCACCTGGAAATAGGAGAAGATAAGAGCTATAACAAAAAGATTATCGACACTTAACGATTTCTCTACGATATAGCCCGCAAAGAACTCGCCGGCCATTTGCGGCCCCATCCAGAAATAGATGCCCACGTTAAACAGCAGCGACAGCCCGATCCAGAAAGCGCTCCACCAAAGGGCCTGCTTTATGCTCAGTGCGGTTGCCCTGCGGTTAAAAACCCCCAAATCGAGCGCCAGCATCGCCAGGATGAAGACATTAAAGGCCACCCATTTGAAAACCGAGCTATCCAAAAAATCCATTCAGTTATGGTAAGAGGTTGTTATGAGCCGGATTAGCTCCCAATTTTACCCGAAATTACGATAAGGGCAGCACACTCCGGCAACTTTAGCGATAAACTATAAAAAGTCCTCGAAATACTGGGTTATCTTCTTCATTAAATGCGCCCGGTCTTTGCCCCGTACATTGTGCGGGTGCCCGGGGTATACGAAATAATCGAGCAGAACGCCATTATCTACCGCTTTTTTTACCAGGGCCAGGCTGTGCTGCCACACTACCACATCGTCGACAGTGCCATGAATAAGCAGCAGGCGGCCCTTTAGTTGGTCTATCTTGTTAAGCAGGCTGGCTTTTTCGTAGCCTTCGGGGTTTTCCTGCGGGGTATCCATATAGCGCTCGGTGTACATTATTTCGTAGTACTTCCAGTCTATTACCGGCCCGCCGGCCACGCCTGCTTTAAACTCGTTGGGGTGGCGCAGCATCATGCTGGTAGTCATAAATCCGCCGAAGCTCCAGCCGTATATTCCCATTCTGTTAGCGTCTACATACGGTTGTTTTTTTAGCCACTCAGCTCCTTTTAGCTGGTCGGCGAGCTCTGCGGTGCCTAATTGCCTGTGTATAGCCTGCTCGAATTTAAGGCCGCGGTTGCCCGAGCCACGATTATCTACCGTAAAAATTACGTAGCCTTTTTGCGCCATCAGCTGCGACCAGCGGTCGGCGCCGGCCTGGTACGAATTGGTGATAAGCTGCACATGCGGCCCGCCATACACGTACACCACGGTTTTATACTTTTTCTTCGCGTCGAAATCAACAGGCTTTATTAAACGGCAATACAAATCGGTTCCGTCTTCGGCTTTAATGGTAAAAACAGAAACTTCGCCCAGTTTGTAGTCTTTCATCGGGTCGGCGGCGGTATGCAGCGTGCTAATGGTTTTGCCTGTCATATCCAGCAGCTGCACTTTGCGCGGCACGGTAAGGCTGGTGTACGAATCGAGCAGGTAATTTCCGGTAGGGCTTTGCACAACTGCGTGCGTGCCGGCATCTTTGGTAACCTGGGTTTGCGTATTTTTTTTATAATCGATGATAAACGCGTGGCGCTCTATTGGCGTGGGCGCGGCGGCCATAACAATGGCGCGGTTGCCTTTTGGCGCAAATTCTACAAAACTGGTGATATCGTAATTGCCTTTGGTAACCTGGCCCAGCATTTTGCCGCTAATGTTGTAACGGTACAAATGCTGAAAACCATCGCGCTTGCTAAACCACAAAAACTCTTCGTTATTGCCCGGAATAAAAATAGGGCCGTGCTCTGGCTCAATCCACTTATCGTTTTTCTCGTTAAGAATTGTGCGGATAAAATTGCCCGTGGTGGCCTCGTACATGTTAAGGTTCATTTCGTTCTGGCCGCGGTTTACAACGGCCACGAAAACGAATTTCTCGTCGGGGCTCCAGGTAATGTTGGTAAGGTATTGCTCGGCCGGCTCGCCGGTTTTTAGGTAAGTGGTGGTTTTGTTCCAGGTTTTGTACAGGCCAACGGTTACGTGGTGGCTTTTGCCGCCTGCCATCGGGTATTTTATGTTGTTAAGGGCTGCGGGGGTTTCATTTACGTCTACCAGCGGGTAATCGGTTACCATGGTTTCGTCTTGCCGGTAAAAAGCCAGCGCCGCTCCCGTAGGCGACCAGAACGTGCCTTTGGTAATACCAAACTCCGAGCGGTGCGCCGCCTGCCCGTTCACGATTCCTTTGTCGGTATCGTTGGTTACCTGCAGGGTTTCGCCGCCTTTGCGGGCCACAAACAGGTTATTGTCTTTGGTGAAAGCAACTGCAAAAGTCTTCGGCTCCAGATCGGTATGTTGCGCGGCCTCGTCGTAATTAACCAGGCGCTCGGCGGTTTTTTTGCTGATATCGTACTGGTACACCGCGCTTTGGTGCGTAAAATGGAATGCGGTTGGCGTGTCCCAGGTTATTTGCGGAAGGCCTTTCATTTCCTTTCCTCCGGCAGCCTGCACCGCCGTAGAAATTACCGGCAGCGCGGCAACGGTATCTGTAGCAGTTTTGCCTGCTTCGCCGCGCACCAGGTAATCGGTGCCTTTTACTTTTACAACGTGCGTAAACTTATCCGAAGCGGGCACCCAGCTTAGCTGCCGCAGGTTTTGCGGGTACACGTTGGGGTTTATGGTGATGTCATCAAAAGTTAACAGCTTGTTTTGGGCTACCGCGCTCGTGGCGATAAGAGAGAGGCAAAGAATCCGGAAATGACGAAGCATCTGCTTATTAATATTAAAACGGAATTAGAGATGCAAGTTAGGCAAAAACAACCGATTATCTGAATCGCGAAGGAAATGGGAAGAACGGATTTCGCAATTTACAGCCTGATGTTGTCTGTCTGAATCACGATTTATAGAATAATAGAATAAGCAGAACCTGTAGGGGCGAATTGCATTCGGCCTTAACCTGCAGCAGGCAAAAAAACGGGCACTACAGGGTAAGCGGCTTCGCTATTACCGGCACAAAACCAAAATGAAAAAAGATAAATTGAAAAACCCCTTCACCACCCCGCGCTATAATCCGGAGAACATCAACAAATATTCTGTTACCTGCTGAAGATGACAAGTTAAAGAACTCACACCGCCAAAATAGCGGGTCATCCTGAGCGATATCGAAGGACCTTGTCACAAAGAACCACACCTGTTTCTTCCTCTGTAGTTGGCGGCGATAGCGAAGAACCTCGTTACCAGGAACCACAAAACAGTTTAGCTGCTACACCGTGCTCTGGCATTTGTACGAACGCCAGCCGCTTCGGCTTACATCCAACTTAATTTATTAATCTGGCATTGGCAGCTATAAAATTACCTCATCACCAAGAACCAAAAAACAGTTTACCTGCTACTTAAAATACCCGCATCAAATCACCACTCATAAACAAACACTACGGGCTGCAAGGGCCAAAAAACCACGCATAAGCGGGCAACCCAAAACCTGCCTGTTGCCTTGCCGTTTAATAGTGATAACTTTCGCGAAATCCGCAGCTGTCTTTGCCATCAACAAAAGCACTTTTCATCACACGTTCTTTCAGCCTATTTAAGTATTACCAGCACCATGCCCGACCAAGACTCGCCAGAAATCCAAAACCTGCAAGAACTAAACGACGAACTGGAAAACTATTTCCGCAACACCATAATTCCGCAGCTTTTTGTAGATGCCGATTTAATTCTGCGCAAGTTTACGCCGCCGGCCATGAAGCAGTTTAAGTTTACGAAAGACCATATAGGCAAGCCCATGGCCGAGCTGGTAGACAATATCCGGTACTCTACCATTATGGACAATTTACGGGAGGTGATCGATACGAAAGAGATTCTGGAAAAGGAGATCCAGACAACGGATATGTGCTGGTTTCAGATGAATATTATTCCGTACATCGTGCAGAAAACCGGAAAGCCGAACGGAGCAATTATCACGTTTGTAGACATCACCAACCGCATTAAAGACCTGCGCACGCTGGAAAAGTTGAATGCAGCGCACGAAACGTTTATTTTCTCTGTTTCGCACGATTTAAAAGGGCCGCTATCTAACCTGGAAGGGCTGATAGAAACCCTCTCGGATTGGCACGTAACCCATAACCAGGAAACCATCCGGCAAATGCTGGAAGATTCTGTGAAACGAATGCGCACCATTATAAACGAGCTCTCGGACATTACAAAAATAGAAGGCCGCTTTCAGGAAACTACCGAGGATATAGACCTTACAGAGCTGCTGCGGGAGGTAGAGCTTACCATAAAAGATAAGATTACCGAGACGCAGGCCACCCTGCAGCACAACATACAAGTTGCCCACATACACTTCTCGCGCAAAAACCTGCGCAGCATTTTGTATAACCTCATTAGCAATGCGATTCAGTACCGCTCGCCCGGCAAAAAACCGGAGATTGCCATTAGCATAACCCGCGACGGAGATTGCGTAAACCTTGCCGTAAAAGACAACGGAATAGGAATTGCAGCAACCGACATAGAAAACATTTTCCAGAAGTTTACACGCGTAAAGCGCGACCTGGAAGGCACCGGCATTGGCCTTTACCTGGTAAAAAAGATTGTAGAAAATAACAACGGCACCATTACCGTTAGCAGCCAGCCAAACCAGGGCTCTGAGTTTGTAATTTGCTTAAAACAAGAAGAAGAAAAGTAATTCGTCAGATTGCCACCAGCTTTTCTGAAACAAAATCCGGCGCAGCCAACCAAGGTTGTACAGCCCAAAAAACACGGCAGATTCTGTAGGGGCGAATTGCAATCGCCCTAAGCTGCAACGGGCAAAAAAATGGCCGCTGCAGCTTGGCTTTTGTGCGACCTGTAACCTCTGCAGAGACAAGGCAATACCTTGTCTCTGCAGCGCGATTATTTCACCTCTGGCGCAAGCGTCCGCTTGTGCCTGCCGAAGGCAAATTTACCTGCGCCAGAAACGAAAAGCGAAAGCACAAGAGGACGCTTGCGCCAGCTATTGTTGCTCTTTCACCGGAATCCAGATCTCTTCTTCCTATTCCGGATCGTTGCCTTTGTACTTCGCGCCAAGCACCTCGAAATGCGGGCGGTTATCCAATTCATAACCGGACTTGGGAAGCCACTCAGTGAAAATATAGCCAAACGTTTGCGGTGCCGTAGCCGGGCCGCCTTTGTGCTGAAACACGGCATACAGCCCGCCCGGCAGCGCAAACTGCTCCATGCCTTCCGGAATTTCTGTTGCCTCCTGCACTTCTGCAAGCGCCCATTTCTCGAACTCCGCGTGCGGGTTTATTTGCTGAAAACTAAACGACTCCGGAAACACCTGCAGCGAGTACAAATCGGGGCTCACAGTATGTTTGATCTGGTGGCGGTGCGGCATAAACGAGCGCCATAGCTCGGCGGTGCGGTTGGCTGCAAAGCTCATGCGCAATCGTTTGCCGATGAGGGTTTTGGAGGAGAGGTGGTGGAGGGTGGGGAGCACTTATTTTAAATCAATTATCCTCTCTTCAAAAGCAATGTTATCTCCCGACCATACTTCTTTTGTATGAATAGAGTAAATGATCCATCCGCTCGGACCATGAATTCTTGACGCTGCCCGAGTTTCATTTTGCAATAAAGGCACATCTTTTTTCTTTGGCGCTTTCTTACCAGCCTTCTTCGCATTTTCTTTTACCTGATCAAAGGCGGCATTCGTGAGTTGTTCCGAATTTGTGGTTTGCCACATTCTTAGAATCGAGTTCTCTTCTTCAAAATTTACTTCATCCAGAACAATGGTAAGCTCTGCATCAAATGGTGCGCCACCATGTAGATTTGCCACTTTTACATTACCTTTCAGCTCTTCGCCTAACTTATAGCGTGCGCCGTACCAGGTATAAAACTGCTGAATATCCTGGATCGCACCTGCCTCTATTGTGCTTTTATCTGAATACATTTTGGCAGTTTGGGAAATAACCTGCTCTATATTAGGTGCGCCTTTGTATTGCTTTTTTAAATCTGAAGTGGTTTTCTGCATAAAATCTTTAATCTCCTTCCAATTAACCACTTCTCTAAATGCTCCCATTTCATCGGTTTTAAAAACCACCTTCATATTATTAGAAGTAGCAGCCAGATTTTTAGCAAACTCGTTTTCGGGCTTAATATTGAAGTTTTTGTACACCCACTCAATTGTATAAGACTGCTCGGTTGAGTCTTTTATTGTTACATCTACTTCGTAGGTGATCATAGTCCGGCTTGTAGTATCTGAGCCCTTAACCCGGTAATTCTGAAGTGTTATTAAATAAGATTGCTTTTCGTTTTTATCCCAATAACCAATTACTTGATGTGTAGAATCAGCCGGGTTAATTTGTGCAAAAATTTTACTGCAGCAAAAAAAATATAGCCCTAAAAAGAAAAACAATCTCATAAAACAATAATATGGGTTTACTTTACAAAAGTGCGAATATTAAACTCAATTATTAATAGTTAAAAATAAAAATCTTCTAATTCTTTTATCACACTCCTCCACACCCAAAACCGCACTTTTTCCCTAATTTTATGGCCGATTCGTGAAGAAGAAGTATGGTGAGGCCAGTCCGTTTGTTGTTGTTATTGCTGTATGTGGGCGGTTTTTTGGCCCTCGCAGGGTGGTTGCTCCCCAAAGAGGTAAAACTAAACGACCGCTTTGCCCTCCGTTTTTTCGATCTGGAATCGGTTTTTGTACCTGCAAAGGCCAATTATGCCGACATCAGCGACATACGCCAGCAGTTTGAAGTAACCGACCTCAGCCCCGCCAACACCGCGCCGGCCGCTACAGATACCGCCCAGCTTGCCGCCGCCAATACTACCGCTGCCGACTCCGCGGCTTCGCTTGCCCTGCGCTTTGCCATACAATACCCCGGCGGGCAAGATACGCTGCTGTTCACCTTTTTCCGGTCGCTGGAGCAACTGGCGCACAAAGACACGCTCATACGGGTGCTGCACTACGGCGATTCGCAGATAGAAGGCGACCGCATTACCTCGTTTTTGCGCAACAAAATGCAGGAGAAATTTGGTGGCTGCGGCGTAGGCCTCGTGCCGCTGCTCGACCCGCTGGGCAACCGCAGCTCGCTTATTATCCGCTCCGATTCGTACTGGAAAAAGTTTGCCGCCTATGGTGCCGAGTACCGCAAAAGCAGCCCCAAACATTACGGCATTATGGGCAGCTATTTCCGCTATTCGGTAACCACGCCCAAACCCGCCGCCGATTCTTTATTGGCTATACGCGACTCTGTAGCGGCCAAAAACACTGCCACCGCAACCAAAATAAAACCCGCCTCTATAGACTTAATGCCGTCGCCGATGGCCTACTCACGCGACAGCCGTTTCCAGAACATTAAGATTTTATACGGCCGTAACCAGAAGCCTTTCCAGCTCAGCATCAGCACCGCCAAGGGCAAAGAAGACAAAACGTTGCTCGATACCGCCTCGGTTTTTGGCCTCTACAGCTACCCCGTTACCGACCAGTTCCGGAAGGTGCACATCGCTTTCGAGGGCAAGAAAAGTCCGGAGCTTTATGGCGTGGCGCTGGATTGCAATGCCGGCGTAGCGATAGACAATATGCCGTTTAGGGGCAGCTCCGGCATAGAATTTACCCGCATGAACCGCGAGCTGTTGCAAAAGCAGTTTAAAGAGCTGAATGTGAAATGTATTATCCTGCAGTTTGGCGTAAACGTGGTGCCGTATGTTACTGCAGATTACAAGTTTTACGAGCGCCAGTTTTATAACCAGTTAAAGCTGCTGAAAAGGCTGCACCCCGATGTAAGCATTTTGGTGGTGGGCGTGTCGGATATGTCGCGCAAAGAAGGCGAGCTGTACGCTTCGTACCCAAACATAGAGAAAATACGCGATGCCCAGCGCAACGCCGCCTTTAAAGCCGGTTGCGCCTTCTGGGATCTGTACACGGCTATGGGCGGCAAAGATTCTATGCCGAGCTGGGTAAATGCCACGCCCGCGCTGGCCAACAAAGATTTTACACACTTCACCCCGAAAGGCGCCAAAATTGTGTCGGAAATGATGTACAAAGCCCTGATGACAGAGTACGAAAAGTTTGCCAAAGGCAAGAGCGATGAGAGGCTGCTGGGGGCAAAAAATATGGGAGGAAAAGGGAAAGGATGATGAGGACCTCACCCCCGGCCCCTCTCCACACGAGAGGGGAGCAAGTGGAGCCTGCGGCATATTTGTTTGCTGCTTCGCAGATTTTTCTGCAGAAGCATGGTCGTTCTGCATCGCCAGATGCAGAACCCTCCCCTCTCCTGTGGAGAGGGGCCGGGGGTGAGGCTGCAAAGGCCAAAAACCAGCCCGCGAAGCACCAATTCCCCATCCACTCATCCACTCAACCACTCATCCACTCATCTCTAAAACTAATAAGCGGCCTTCAGTTTCTATTACTTCTACTGTTATTACCCTGCACTGTA
>JAFADQ010000010.1 GCA_023424725.1 Bacteroidota bacterium | reverse complement strand
TACCTCGACCGCTCCGACCTGGTGGGCCGCGCCATCAAAACCGTAAAAACCAACCTGATAGAGGGCGCTTTAATTGTGGTGTTCGTGCTGGTGCTGTTTTTAGGCAATTTGCGCGCGGGGCTGGTTGTGGCATCTGTCATTCCGCTGGCCATGTTATTTGCTATCGGGATGATGGTAACCTTTGGCGTGTCGGGTAATTTAATGAGTCTGGGCGCGATAGATTTCGGATTGGTGGTTGATGGCGCCGTAATCATCGTAGAGGCCATTATGCACAGGTTCGCGCTTGGCAACGCTCAAAACCTTCAAACACCGGCGCAGCGCGATGGCGCCGTTTTCGAAGCGGCTTCCAAGATCCGTACGTCGGCGGCATTCGGCGAGATCATTATCCTGATCGTATACCTGCCTATTCTGGCGCTGGTAGGCGTAGAAGGAAAAATGTTCAGGCCGATGGCGCAAACCGTGAGCTTCGCTATTCTGGGAGCATTTATTTTGTCGCTTACCTACGTGCCGGCTATGTCGGCGCTGGTGCTGCGGCCGCCTAAATCGCACAAACCCAACATCTCCGACCGCATGATCGCCTTTCTGCACCGCATTTACGAGCCTGCGCTGCAATTCGCGTTGCGGGCAAAAGTGCTGGTAATTAGCATCGCGCTGGTTTTGGTGGCCGTTAGCGCCCTTATATTTTCGCGCATGGGCGGCGAGTTTATCCCTACTTTAGACGAAGGCGATTTCGCGGTAGAAACCCGTGTGCTGCTGGGCAGTTCCATCGATCATACGGTGGAGCAATCGTTAAAATCGGCCAAAGTGCTGCTACAGAATTTCCCGGAGGTGAAAGAAGTGGTGGGCAAGATCGGTTCGGCCGAAATTCCAACAGACCCGATGCCCGTTGAAGCTATAGACATGATGGTTTTACTGAAAGACCGCGAAGAATGGACCTCGGCAGAAACCCGTGAAGAGCTGGCCGAAAAAATGGCCGAAGCCCTGGAAGCGGTGCCCGGCGCGACCTTCAGTTTTCTGCAACCCATACAACTGCGCTTTAACGAGCTGATGAGCGGCGCCAAGCAAGATGTGGTAATGAAGATTTACGGCGAAGACCTCTACAAACTTAGCAACTATGCCCAAAAAGCCGGTGTGCTGGCCCAGAATATTTCCGGCGCCGAAGATATTTATGTAGAAGAAGTGCAGGGCCTGCCGCAAGTAGTGGTAACGTATAACCGCGATCTTCTGGCGCAATTCGGGCTAAACGTAGAGGAGCTGAACCAGGTGGTGCAAGCGGCTTTCGCGGGGCAATCGGCGGGGCTTGTGTACGAGCAGGAACGCCGCTTCGATCTGGTGGTGCGGCTGCGGCAGGATTTCCGGCAGGATGTGGAAGGTGTGCGTAACCTGTTGGTGCCCACCCCCGATGGCAACCAGGTGCCGCTGCGCCAGCTTGCCGATGTAAACCTGCAACCCGGCATAAACCAGATTCAGCGAGACGATGCCAAACGCCGTATTATGGTGGCCTTTAACGTGCGCGGCCGCGATGTAGAAAGCGTGGTGGAAGAACTGCGCGCCAAAGCTAAACAAATACAAATGGAGGCGGGCTATTACTATACTTTCGGGGGGCAGTTCGAGAATCTGGAAGCCGCCAATGCCCGCCTTCAGATCGCGGTTCCGGCCGCGCTGCTGCTTATTTTCGCGCTGCTGTATTTCACGTTTAAGTCGGTAATGCAGGCGCTGCTTATTTTCACGGCGGTGCCATTATCGGCGGTGGGCGGTATTTTTGCCTTGTGGCTGCGCGATATGCCCTTCAGTATTTCGGCCGGCATCGGTTTTATCGCCTTGTTTGGAGTAGCCGTGCTGAACGGTATCGTTTTGATCGGGTATTTCAATCAATTAAAAACCGAAGGCATTACAGATGTGCGCGAGCGGATCTTGCGCGGCACTTCGGTTAGGTTACGTCCCGTGCTGATGACCGCCACCGTTGCCTCGCTCGGCTTTTTACCAATGGCGCTCTCTAACACTGCCGGTGCCGAAGTGCAAAAACCGCTGGCTACGGTCGTAATCGGCGGGCTTATCTCGGCTACTTTGCTTACCTTATTCGTGCTTCCGGTTTTATATTCCTGGATTGAAAAAGGCAAAGGAAAACCGCTTGCCAAAACTGCCTTAACCATATTATTTCTGATGATGGCTCCGGTAGCATTCGCGCAACAGCCCGGCTCTACACCTCATCTGTCGCTTCAGCAGGCTTTGCAACAGGCCGAGCAACAGCATCCGGGGCTGCGGGCTGGAAGGCTCAGTTTTGAGGCCGCCAGCGCCCAACGCGGGGCCGCGTTAGATTTTGGCCGCACCAGTTTACAATGGATGCACGGGCAATACAACGGGCCTTATCGAGATAACAGCTTTACCATAACACAGGGCCTCTCGCTCCCGCAGGTGTATATGCGCCAAAGCGCGCTGGCGGGAGCACAAGCCCGCGAAGCCGAAGCGCAGGCAGATGTAACCAGGGCGCGGTTGCGGCAAAACGTAAAACAAGCTTATTACAGACTGGTGTACGCACACCACTACCGCCGCCTTTTGCAACGGCACGATAGTTTATTCAGCAACTTTGCCCGGGCCGCCTCGCTCCGCTTCCAGGCCGGCGAAACAGCCCGGCTGGAAGAAGCCACCGCGAGAGTAGAAAAAATGCGCAGCCAAAGCCGCCTCGACCAGGCACAGAGCCAGATCCGCGCGGCCGAAAAAGAACTGGCCTACCTGCTGGCATCAAAAAACGGCCCGTTACAGCCCGACACAGTGCTCCATCGCCTTACATTCCCTTCTAACATCGACACTTCTACCCTGCTCCGAAGTCCGGTTATGGCGGCGGCGCAGGCCCAGGCCGCCGTACGGCAGGCAGAACTAAAATCTCAGCAGGCAGATTGGCTTCCCGATTTCAGCATCGGCTATTTTAACCAGTCGCTAACCGGGTTTCATAATGTTGGCGGAGCCGAGCAGTATTACTCTTCTTCCGTCAGGTTTACGGGCTTTCAGCTGGGGCTCTCGGCACCGGTTTGGTTTAAGCCGCAACGGGCTCGCGTGCAGGCCGCCCGGCTGCGTGCCCAAGCTGCCGAAGCCGCCCTGGAACAGCAACATAACCTGCTGAGCGCATCGGTTTCGGTGGCATTAGAGCAGTACCGGCAACGGCAGCGCTTTTTGCTTTTTTACGAGGAAGGAGCTTTGCCACAGGCGGAGCTTATCGCCACGCAGGCTACTAAAGCCTATAAAGCCGGCGAGGCTACTTACCTGGAATATTTACAGGCTCTGGAGCGCGCTTTCGCCATAGAACAGGAACATCTGGAAGCGGTGCTGCTGTACAATCTGGCTGTAATAGAAATAGAATATTTACTAAATCAATAGCGGTTTTGGCTGTTCTCAATATGAAAATCTTATTCAACAATACTTTTCCGGTTCTGCTTATCTGTCTGCTTTTTGCCACGGGTTGCGGAGAGGAAAACTCAACCGGAAACACCAACAAAAACGAAGCGGCAGCACCCCACAGCCACCCAACCGCTGAAAATGGCGACGTATTTTTAACCGCAGGACAGGCAGCCCTGGCCGATATAAAAACCGGCGCCATAGAAACCAGAATGCTGGGCGATATGGTGCGCGTAAACGGGTATATAGATGTGCCGCCCGATCATCTGGTGTCGGTGAGCACGCCCTACGGCGGTACCGTTAAAAGCACAAGTTTGCTGGAAGGCACAGAGGTAAAGAAAGGGCAAGTGCTGGCCGTTTTGCAGAACCCCGAGTTTTTGCAGATGCAGCAACAATACCTGGAGGCCAGGTCGCAACTCGAATTTCTGAAAGCCGAATATGAGCGGAAAGAAATGCTATATAAAGAAGAAGTGGCCTCGCAAAAAAGCTTTCAAGCGGCAAAAGCCGAATTTAATGCGCAGCAGGCACGGGTAAACTCACTGGCAGAGCAACTAAAGCTGGTAGGGTATTCGCCTGGGCAGGTGCGGTCGGGCAATATCAGCTCCAGCGTGGCAATAAGGTCGGGAATAGATGGCGTGGTGAAGGCGGTGCATGTAAACGTAGGCCGGTTTGTGCAACCAATGGAAGTGCTCTTCGAATTGATTGACCCGCGCCACCAACACGTAGAGCTTACCGTTTATCAGAAAGACGCCAGCCAGATAAAAGCCGGGCAGCGCGTGTATTTCTCGGTTGCCGGCGAAACAGAAATGAACCGCAAAGCCACTGTGTACCTGGTTGGCAAAGCCCTTGGCAATGAAAAATCGCTTCGGGTGCACGCTCATCCCGAAAACAAAACCGACTCCTCGCTAAGGCCCGGAGCTTATGTGCAGGCCGTTATAGAAACCGGCAGCAAAAGCGTGCTTTCGGTGCCCAATCAGGCTATCGTTGAGTTCGATGGGCAGGATTACCTGTTTGTGCAGAAAAGCAAGGCGCAACCCGAACGAAGCCAGGCGTTTACCATGGTGCCCGTGCAAAAAGGCCTCTCCGAAAATGGCTTTACCGAAGTTAAATTCATCCAGGGCCAGCCCTTAGATACTACCGCAAGGGTGGTAATTGAAGGCGCGTATGCTCTGCTGGGGAAACTGAAAGTTAGCGGCGATGAGGGCGACCATTAACAGGTTACATTAGTTAAAAATCTCTCTGTAAAATTTTGAGCACCTAGCAGCATAAAGCAACTATTACCAAAATCGCGAATTTCCTTCCTACCACCCATAAAAACGGTGCCCGCAGCTTTCTATGGTCTTCAGGAAAAGCTGCGGGCATCAATTTTAGCGGTATCAGCGGCTAAGCTTCGTTCAGGCTTTGTATTTTTTTGCGTTCGCCTACTATCCAAACCACATCGCCCCACTGAAAAACGGTGTTAGAATTCGGGTTGATGATGCGCTCTTTGTTGCGCTCTATCCCGATCACGAGGCCGTTGGTGCGCTCGCGGATACCGGAATTGCGGACGGTTTTGCTTTGAAGCTTGTTGTGCTCGTCTACGATAATTTTCTGCACCACAATATCTTCCACGTCGTGGTCTATATATTCTACGCTTTCGGCGGCATCAAAAATGGGCTTAAATGCCAGCATCTGCTCGTCTGTAGCAATAACCCCTACCCTGTCGAATGGCAGAAGTTTATTAAAGCGCGAGGGAGCGTAAATAAGCCTGTCGCCGCGCTTTATGTAGGCTATATTAATTCCGAATTGCTCGCGCCAGCCAAGTTCTTCCAGGGTTTTTCCGCTGTAAACGGCATGGCGGCCCACTTCCATGTCTACCATGTGCGCATCCCAGGGTGAGAGGGTTTCACTTGGCCTGAATTGCTTATGCAGAATGTTTTCGGAAAGCGATATCTCTTCGGCGGCTGCAATTTCGCGGGCATTAAAATTAGAAATAAAGTTTCGCTCGAGGCGCTGATAAAAAGCCTGTAATCTTTTGGAAAGAAGAAAAAGCGCGATAAAAACCATCGGCAGAGCTATCAGCAGGGCAATCAGGGCGGGGAAAAGCTTGGTGATCCAGAACCCGATAAGCGCAATTCCGGCCGCGATGCGGATAATTTCGAGCACAAGTAAAGGGCCGCGGTTATATTTCCGGTCGATCCAGAGCTCTTTGTAGGCCATGTTGTTGGGCCGTTTAGCCATAAAAGCCCACAAAAAAGGGAAAGCGGCGATAAGCGATATTACCATTGTTAAAATACTGCTCAGAATTTCGCTTTGGAAATACCCGTCCAGAAAAGGCTCCAGAAAATTAACCGAAACAAAGAACAAGGCGATGAGCACGATGCCGTTGGTAAGAACGATATTTCCGTAAGATCGCAGCAGTGGTTTCCATTCGTTTTCGGCCTGGATATCCTGTGTGCTGGCCGAATAAACTTCCAGCCTGGCCACCCATTTATCGGGCAGTATGCGCACGATAAAATTGTAAAAGGGCACCGAAAACTTGATCATATAGGGTGTGGTGAACGTAGTAATGGCCGATGCCCCTACCGCGATCGGGAACAGGAAATCGCTGATCACACCCAACGAAAGACCCAATGTGGCCACGATGAAAGCAAATTCGCCGATCTGGGCCATGCTCATGCCCACCTGTACCGATTGCTTAAGCGGCTGGCCCGACAGAAGCGCCCCGCTGGTGGTGCTTAGCAGCTTTCCCATAATCGTGATAAAGGTTACCACCATTACCGGAATACCATATTCCCAGATCAGCACAGGGTCTATCATCATGCCCACCGACACAAAGAAAACAGCGCCGAAAAGGTCTTTTACCGGTTTAATTACATGCTCTACTTTCTCTGCGGAGGTTGTTTCGGCCAATATAGAGCCCATAATAAAGGCGCCCAGTTCCATAGAAAAACCTACCTGCGTAGCCAGCACCACCATGCCCAGGCAAAGGCCTATAGAAAGGATAAGTAGCGTTTCGTCGTCTAATAAGGTGCGGGCTTTTTTAAGAAGCGAGGGAAGCAGAAAAATGCCGGCAATAAACCAAAGCACCAGAAAAAAGCCCAGCTTGGCAATGGTAAACAGCATTTCAGTGCCCTCGAACTGTTTGGTAACGGCAATGGTAGAGAGCAACACCATCAGAATAATCACCACGATATCCTCTACCACCAGCACACCAAAAACAATGCGCGCGAACTGTTTGGTTTTTACGCCCAGCTCGTCGAATGCCCTGATAATAATGGTGGTGGACGAACTGGCCAGCATACCGCCCAGAAACAGACTGTCCATAGTAGACCAGCCCATCCAATTTCCGGCAGAGTAGCCTGCCAGGGTGATAAAAAATATTTCGACGAAGGCAGTAATAGAAGCAAACCCTCCCACACGCATCAGCTTTTTAAAACTGAACTCGAGGCCAAGGCTAAACAACAGGAAAATAACGCCAATGTCGGCGAGTGTTTTTATATTGGCCGTATCGACAACGGTTGGGGTAAGCGACAAGTGCGGCCCCACCAAAAAACCGGCAATGATATACCCCAGTACCAGCGGCTGGTTAATTTTTCGGAACAAAAGCGTGATAAATGCTCCTGCAATAAGAATAAGCGCCAGATCTTGTACTAAACTTGGTAAATGACCCATTCTGAATGCTAATAATTTAACTAAAACCCGGCAATGTAAAAGAAATATTTACGCTTCTGCAATATACTTCTTCCGAAAGTAAAGTTAAAATTTTGACCTATTTACAGAACATTAGCTAAGAGAGTCTCTACAAATCAGGTTAAGAGCACAATAAAGATAGGTGGCTATGGCAGGCATTTATATGATTTACCAGGCGAAAGGCCACCACAAAGGATAAAAGGCTATAGCGAAATTGGATTTGGGGCAACAAACCCGAAGGCGATGATTTTGCAAATGCCGTTGCAACCGGAGTTAAGTTTTTGCTTGCCACCAATTGGCAAATGAATGTTTCGGGCGGAAAAGGAATAGACGACACCAGCTTTGATTATTACCTGGCTTACGGTTTACGCTTTCGGCTGCCGTATTAATTTCTATTGTTTCACTCTTAAGAGCTGTACAATTTGGGGTTCGTTTGCTGGCTGAAAATTATCCGTAAGTTAAAAGATTAAGCCTGCAGAGGGCAAAAACAGGGCGTCAAGACACAAATTGCGTTACAATATTGCAGATAATAATTCCGGCAGTATAAATAAAGTGTTATTAAACTGCTGGAAGCAATATCTTTACGATTGTTCCTTTTCCGGGAGCCGACGATACATCGATTGTACCACCGTGCATTTTTAGTACGCTGATAGTAAGTGGCAAACCAACGCCATGGCCTTCCTGGTGCCGGGCATTGGCACCTCTGTAAAAGGGCTGAAAAATGCGCTGCAAATCTTCTTCCGCAATACCAATTCCCTTATCTTTTACTTCTATCTTAACGTCTCCGGCCTGAGCCGAAACTGCCATTTCTACGGGTTGGCCGTTAGAGTATTTAAGCGCGTTATTTACAATATTGCCTATGGCGCGTTTTAAATAAGCCTGATTTCCGTTTACCGTTATCAAATCCGGGTCATCGGGAAGATGGTCTAGCTTAAAAATGAGTTGCTTATCGGGAAAGGCGCGGTGCATTTCTTCCTGCAGTTCCCACATCACTTCGTCTATCCTTACCTGATTGTCCAGCAATTCGTCGCTGTTTTCTTGCGTGGCCAGGCTTAGCAGGTCGTTAACCAGATTTGTCATTTGCCGCGCCTGGCTTAGTACTGTTATCAAAGCCTCTACATACTGCTCTTCGGTGCGTTTTCGGGTAAGAGAAACCTCCATTTCGCCAATCATAACGGCAAGTGGCGTACGCAATTCGTGCGATGCATTTCGTACAAAGGTTCTTTGCGACTCGAAAGAAGATTCAAGCCTTGAAAGCATATTATTAAACGTACGGGCAAGTTCTGCCACTTCGTCTTTGTTATTGCCGCCATGTACCCGCAGGTGCAGGTTATTTGCTTTAATTTTATTAACCTGTTTTACGATAGACGACATGGGGTGCAAGGCTTTATAAGAAAAATAGCGGGCAGTAAAAAACACCAGCAGCACACCCACAATAAACCCTACCAGCAATACTCTTTGCAAATTTTGCAGCTTGGTATAACCGTACCTGTCTATAGCAGACGATACTACCAAATAATTATCGGCATTATCTTCGTAAGGAAAGCCAACAATATAGCGTGCGCCGTCTTCAACAACCAGCGAGCCGGAAGCTTTAAGTTGTTTGAGTAAAGAATCCGGAATTTCGAAAGAGCCGGTTTGATGCTCAAAAACCAGCTTTCCTTTGTCGTCGTAAATTACAGAAACCTCTTCGGGCAGGCCCTGCAAAAAGCGCTGCTCCATTTTGTCGAAGGTTTTCTCATCTACCTCGTCTTTTTCCAGAAATATCTGCGCGGCAAGTTTTGCTCTTTCTTCCAGCCTTGCAGAAAATTCGCGGTTGGTGTACAGGTCCGACAGCGAATACACGTAAATATTAAGGGTAAGGAGAATAGCTGCTATCAGGCTTGTAAAAAGCAGGGTTAGCTTATTACGGATGGTCATTTTGCCGGCTCATTCTTCATGATATAACCCATGCCGATTACTGTGTGAATTAGCTTTTCGGGGAAGGGTTTATCTATTTTATTGCGCAGATAATTTACATACACATCTACGAAGTTCGTACCCGTATCGAATTTAATATCCCACACGTCGCGGGCAAGATCGTTGCGGCTAAGTACCTTGTTTTGGTTCCGCAGAAAATACTCTAAAAGGGCAAACTCTTTAGCGGTAAGGTTTATAGATTTTCCGGCGCGTGTTACCTGTTTAGAGCTGCAATTCATTTCCAGGTCTGCCGCCTGCAATATTTGATCCTGCACCTGGCTGTTGGCTGCTCTGCGGGTTAAAGACCGTATGCGCGCCAGCAATTCCGCGAAAGCAAAAGGTTTTGTAAGATAATCGTCAGCGCCAGAATCAAGGCCTTTTACCTTGTCGGTTGTAGTGCCAAGGGCCGTAAGCATCAGAATAGGAATGGTAGGATTATGCGCCCGCACATGCGCGCAAATTTCTACCCCACCCATTCCCGGAAGCATAATATCCAGAATCAGCAGGTCGTACGGATTTTGGGTGGCCAGCGCTTTTCCCTCCAGGCCATCGGCCACGTGCTCTACCTCGTATCCTTCTTCTTCGAGGCCTTTTTTAATGAATGCGGCTACGTTTGGCTCGTCTTCTACAACTAGAATTTTGGTCATCGGGCTCTGGTATTTGTGTTTTGTCTTTAATTAATTTACGAATTTAACAAAACTAAAAACAGGAATTGGTACATAACTCCGGGCGCAGCTTAGTTTTAATGATGATTTAATGCCGCACGCTACCCAATGCCGCTTTAAACACCGCAGGGCTGCGAATGCCAAAAACCGGTGCAGCAGAAGCCAGAAGTTTAATTTACTTTCTCGTGCCCCTTTTTTTGGGCTCTGCAGCTTTTAGGGTTTTGCTTTATGCAAGCGAGAGCACCAGGTCGTCGGTGTTTACCATAGCGCCTTCGGGCAGGTTCAGGATTTTAACAGTTCCGGCGCCCGAGGCAGTTACGGTGGTTTCCATTTTCATGGCTTCTATTACAAAAAGCGGTTCGTTTTGCTTTACCTTTTGGCCCGGTTCTACCAGCAGTTTAGATAAGCGGCCCTGCAGCGGCGCGCCCACTTGTTTGCTGTTGCCTTTTTCGGCTTTGGGGTTTTCGGTTTTTACTTTGCCCAGCGATTTGTCCAGAATCTCTATGTGGCGGTTTTGCCCGTTCAGCTTAAAAAACACGGTGCGCACTCCGTCTTCTTTCGCCTCGCCAAGCGAGAGGAAATTTACAACTACAGACTTACCACGGTCTATTTCTATCAGGGCTTCGTCGCCGGGTTTCATGCCGTAAAAGAAAATTGGCGAAGGTACTTTTTCTACCGACCCGTACCGCGCCCGGAAGTTATAATAGTCTTCAAAAACCTTTGGATAAAGCTGGTACGACAAGAAATCGGTAAAGGTGAGCGACTCGCTGAAGTTGTTCTTAAACGCCTCAAATTCTTTGTCGAAATCTACCGGCGCGAGGTGCTCGTTTGGCCTTACTTTGTATGGTTTTACGTCTTTCAGGATTATCTTTTGAAGGTCTTTCGGAAAACCTCCTTCGGGCTGGCCAATATCGCCTTTAAAGAAAGATTGCACCGATTCGGGGAAAGATATCTGGTTGCCTTTGGTGTATAAATCGTTTATGGTGAGGTTGTTGGTTACCAGGTACAAAGCCATATCGCCTACAACTTTGCTGCTGGGCGTTACTTTTACAATATCGCCAAAAGCGGCGTTTACATCGGCATACATGCGCTTTATCTCTTCCCATTTATCGCCAAGCCCAAGCGATTGCGCCTGCGGTTTAAGGTTAGAATATTGCCCGCCCGGTATTTCGTGCTGGTACACTTCGGCGCTGCTTGCCCGCATTCCCGACTCGAAGGGGTAATACATTTCGCGCACCGTTTCCCAATAATTGCTGTGCTGGTTTAGCGAGGTGATATCGAACTCCTGCTCGCGCTCATGAAACCGCATCATCTCGGCCATGGCGTTAAAATTTGGCTGCGAGGTAAGCCCCGACAAAGCTCCAAGCGCAACATCTACCACATCTACGCCTGCTTCTATGGCCTTAAGATATGTGGCGGGCTGCAGAGACGAGGTGTCGTGGGTGTGCAGATGAATCGGGATTTTCACTGTGTCTTTCAGGCCTGCCACCAGCTCTTTTGCCGCGTAGGGTTTTAGCAAACCGGCCATATCTTTAATGCAGAGAATGTGCGATCCGGCATTTTCCAGGTCTTTGGCAAGGCGCAGGTAATACTCTAAGGTGTATTTTGTTTTCTTCGGATCGAGAATATCGCCGGTATAACAAATAGAACCTTCTGCGATGCCGCCGGTGCGCTTTCTAACAAAATCGATGCAGGGCGCCATGCTTTTCATCCAGTTTAGCGAATCGAAAACCCTGAAAACATCTACTCCCGTTTCCCACGATTGTGCCACGAATTCTTCTATTAAATTATCCGGATAAGCCTTGTAGCCCACACCGTTAGAGCCGCGGATAAGCATTTGCAGCAAAATATTAGGGATGGCTTTTCGCAACAAGGCCAGGCGCTCCCAGGGGTCTTCGCGCAGAAACCGCAAACAGACATCAAAGGTGGCGCCGCCCCAAACTTCCATGCTAAAAACCTGCGGATGCGCGCGCGCGAATGCTTCGGCCACTTTCATCAGGTCGTAAGTGCGCATGCGCGTGGCCAGCAAACTTTGGTGCGCGTCGCGGAAGGTAGTATCGGTGTAATGAATTTTCTTTTCCTTTTTCAGCCACTTTGCCAGGCCTTCGGGCCCGAGTTTGGTTAGCATATCTTTGGTGCCTTTAGGATAGTCTGCAGCGCGGTCGTAATTGGGCACCACAGGTTTCTCAAACACTTTGTCCTGCACTTTTACCTTTACATCGGGGTTGCCGTTTACAATGGTTTCGCCAATAAAGCGCAGCAATTTTGTGGCTCTATCGCGGCGTGGTTTGTACTCAAAAAGCTCCGGATGATCTTTAATAAAATCTACTGTTGCCTCGCCATTCCTGAATTCTTCGTGGTTGATGATATTCTGCAAAAACTGGATGTTATGTTTAACACCCCGAATGCGGAACTCGTCTAAAGCACGGCTCATTTTCATGGCGGCTTTCGGCAGCGAGGTAGAGTGCGCCGATACTTTCACGAGCATAGAATCGAAGAACGGGCTAATGCTAACGCCAGTGTACACGCTTCCCTGGTCAAGCCTTATTCCAAAACCGTCGGCGCTGCGGTAAGCGCTTATTACGCCGTAGTCGGGTTTAAAATCGTTGTCCGGATCTTCGGTAGTTATGCGGCATTGTATGGCGT
>JAFADQ010000258.1 GCA_023424725.1 Bacteroidota bacterium | reverse complement strand
ACGAACAGTGTGCCGTTAGATCCTAATTATCAACCCTATTTTCAACCCTTATTTTACTCACTATATATTTTGTAAACGGCAGCAGGCATTTGCCTCAGGTCCGGTATTTTAATTTCGATACCTGCCGGTTTTTAAACAAATTCTTTAAGACTGTGTTGCTTTGGTGGCCCTGTTTTTGGCGCCCGCAGCTTGCTGTGTTAGTATTTCCGGCCTTAAATTTTAGTATAGTTAGCAATTAGCAAGACGAATTAAAAGCTCTGCATGCCGATATTTTGCTTAATATTGGAAAATTTAGGGTAAACCCTGATATTACAGGGCAAAACAATTATTGGCTTAGGGTAAACCCTATACAGATACGACAAAGCTTATCTACAAAACCTCACGATTTTTGCCTCGTAGAGCAATAACCTGAAAATCAGCATTTATGCAAAAAATAAAGCTTGCCATTGCCGACGATCATGCCCTGTTCAGGAAAGGACTTGTATCTATTTTAAGCAATGTAGAAGAAATAGAGTTTTTGCACGAATCGGAAAACGGCGCAGAGCTGATAGAGAAAATAAAAACCGATGAGCCCGATGTAGTTTTGCTTGACCTTGAAATGCCGGTAATGGATGGCATAGAAGCAACCCGGCAGATTCGGCGCGATTTTCCGGAAGTAAAAGTGATGATTATTTCGATGCACGGCGAAGACGAAATGATGCTGAAACTTGTAGAAGAAGGCGTAAACGGCTACTTACTTAAAAACGCCGACCCCGAAGAGGTGATAAGGGCCATAAAAAACGTAGCCGGAAACAAAATCCACTTTAACCACCAGGTAACCCAAACCATGCAGCGCAGGCTAATGGAAATTAAAAATCATAAGCCCGACAATTCGCTGCTCGTTGGCTTATCGGAACGCGAAACCGAGGTGCTGCAGCTGGTGGCGCAAGGCCATACCAACCCGCAAATTGCCGACCTGCTGTGTATTAGCCTGAAAACCGTAGAAAGCCGCAAAAATATGCTGATGCGCAAAACCGGTGTAAAAAATAACGCGGGGCTTGTGTTGTTTGCCGTAAAAAGCGGGTTAGTTACGGGTTAGTTGCTCTATAACGCCAGCTTTTTTGGCCCTTACAGCTTTTTTAAGGCCAACCGGGTAGCTTTGCCAGAAAGTTAATGTACTATTAAGCCTTGCAGAGTAAATTTTAATTGAGTTTACCGCAATAAAGGCGTATCTTTGCGCCCTCATATCCGGCCACGTAGTACAACGGATAGTATGCGGGTTTCCGAAGCCCTTGATCCAGGTTCGATTCCTGGCGTGGCCACAATTTTAAGCTCCTTCGCAGGAGCTTTTTTGTTTTAAACCAGTTTTTGCGCAGAGGGTCAATAAGTTAGCGGAAACAAATTAACCAGACGGGTTAAAAAAACGTATAAGTAGCACATTCTTTCACTCTGATGTTACTTAACAAACATATATTATGGTACCAATATCTATTACCATTACCGGTAGCACCGAGCCTTACCGGTACGACCTTAGCAGCTGGACCTGCAAAAACGCTCTCATAAAACAAATAATCGGGCAATCGCAAGACGATTTAAAAGTACAGATAAAGATTATTCAGAAACTGCACGGCGGCGCCGAACTAATAGAGCACCTTAAATTCGGCAAACAGATAAGCCCCACCAGTTACGAAATAAACCACCTGATAGAAGACTGCTCTAAAACGTATCTAGAAATAACCTCTACCTCTACTGCCCGCTTAATGTTATTGTACGAATAAGAATACACAAGCTGCTTAGCTCTTAAAAAGAGCGTTTTAATACCTCGCCTGCCACAGCCGGGGTTTTTTTATTTTACACCGTGCTGCAACTTAACCCTGCAAGGCCCGTTTTATAGGCCGGCACAGCATAAAAAAGCAGTCATTCATAAAAAAAATAGTCATTCATAAGTAATAGCTGCTTTTTTGTGGCGGTTAAAGCATGATCAATCGCCGTTTTCTACAATCTTGCTTACTTCGGGCAATACGCGGGCTTCGTCTTGTAAGGCCATGTTTATGGCCACCGCAGCTTTTGCTCCTTCGGCGGCGGCTACAATTACCAGCTGCATATCGCGGGCGGCATCGCCGGCTACGTACAGGCCTTTTACGTTGGTTTGCTGGTACTTATCGGCTTTTACATTACCACGCTTGCTGCATTTTATCCCAAGCTGTTGTATTAAGCCAGAGCGCTGCTCGGTGCCGGTAGAAAAGAAAATGGTATCACACTCAAGCATGGCGCCGTCTTCAAAAATAATACGCTCTATCTGCTTGCCGTTGCCCTCTACCCGGTCTATTTTTTGCTCGTACAGCTGTATGTTATTGCAGCGGAGCATGTCGTAATCGTATTCTTTTAGCAGATTAGTGGCGCCATCGGTGCAAAGGCTAACATTTTTGCTCCAGGCCTGCATCTGAAATGGCAACGAAGCCGCTCCTCCGCCCTGCGCGTACACCACAATGCGCTCGCCGCGGTGCTCCCAGCCATCGCAATACGGGCAATGATGAATGCTGGTGCCGTAATAGGTCATAAACCCTTTAATGTCCGGAATTTTATCTTTTACACCGGTAGTAATAAGTAGTTTTTTGCTGCGGAGTGTGCGGTTATCGTCGGTGCAAACTTCAAAATAATCGGTGCAGTTGCGGGCTTTGGTTATTTCTGTTTCCTGCACTTCTACTTTATATTTTCTTATTTCCTGAAAACCGAGCTGCAAAAATTCCTGCGGCGATAAACCATCGCGGGTTAAGTAGCCATGCATTTCTTCCGACCACGAGTTGCGGGTGCGGCCTTTGGTACATAATAATACTTTTCGCTGCGCGCGGGCCAGGGTTAAAGCGGCGCTTAAGCCGGCCGGGCCGCCGCCTACTATTATTACATCATATAAATTTTGTTTTTCTTCAGTGGTCATAACTGCTAAAATTCCTTATTTACTCTGCATTGGTTTATAACAGGCCATAAATTGGCCTTTACAGCTAACTATGCATACTAGTACCAAGTGCTTATTACTGATCAGGATTACGAAAGGTTGGTAAGCAGATAACGGCAGTATTGATTAGAAAGCCATTAGATGCGAAAATATTTTTCCACATTTTATAAAATAGCTTTGCGCTGCCAAAAAAAGTCTATACTTTGTATGCAATCATACCTTTTAGCAGACCATAATTTCACTCTCTATAACTAAATCTTTACCAAAACATGAAAAGTAAACTTTTGGCCACGGCACTAGCCAGCCTGGTGGCAGCATCGGCATCGGCCAGCGGCTACCAGGTAAACACACTCGGCCTGAAAAATAACGGCATGGGCCACACCGGCACCGGCCTTGCCCTGGATCAGGCTGCCCTGTTTTTTAACCCGGGCGCTTTGGCAATGGTGCGCCAAAACGGCGTACAACTGGGTGTAAGCGCTGTTATTTCGCGCACAAAATTTAGCGAGCCCAATACCTTTGCTATTGCAGAGGTAGAAAACAACGTGAGCACGCCCTTTCATTTTTACGGCTCTTATGGTTTTATGGAAGACCAGAAACTGCGCGTTGGCATTGGCGTTTATACACCTTTTGGCAGCACGGTAGAGTATCAGGCCGGCTGGATTGGCGAAAACATGCTAGACCAGCTTTCTCTGCAAACCATTTTTGTGCAGCCCACCGTTAGCTATGCTTTTTCTGATAAAGTAAGCATAGGCGCCGGTTTTGTGTATGCGTTTGGCGGCGTAAACCTGCAACGTAACATTCCGCTTACAGATATTAACGGCAATAACGGCCAGGCCGAGCTGGATGGCAAGGCAAGCGGCATGGGTTTTAACGTAGGCGTATATGTAAAACCATCCGAAAAAATATCGCTGGGAGTAAGCTATCGCTCTAAAGTAGATATGGAAGTAAGCGGCGGCGATGCCACGTTTACAGGTTTACCGGCAGCGGCGGCCTCTAACTTTACGGCCACCCAATTCGATGCGTCTTTGCCAATGCCAAGCTCGCTTAACTTCGGAATCGGGGTTATGCCAACCGAAAAATTAACCATTGCAGCAGATGTAAACTTAATAGGCTGGAGCGCTTACGAATCTCTTGACTTTACTTATAACGGCACTGCCGGTGGCGTAACCAGCAGCTCGTCGCCGCGCAAGTACGAAGATTCTTATGCCGTGCGCCTTGGTACACAATATATGGTTACCGAAAGTTTTGCCCTTAGGTTAGGTGCTTATTACGACAAAACCCCGGTACAGGCAGGCTTTATGACGGCCGAAACCCCAGACTCTGACCGCATTGGCATAACCGGCGGTTTAGGTTACCGTTTAGGCGAGCATTTTAACCTCGATCTTTCGCTTATTTATATAGAAGGAAAAGAGCGCACACAAACGCAGGCAGAAGTAGACGCAGCAGGCACCACCGCCAGCACGCTGGCCGGAACCTGGAAAACAAAAGTACTGCTTCCGGGAATTGGTTTAACTGTAAATTTCTAAGCTTTAGCCATCACAAAAAATCATGAAATCGATATTAAAATATACACTTCCGGCTTTTGCTATCGCCGGATTGCTTTCTTCCTGCGAACCAGAACTGGATGCGCCCGGCGCGTCGGCGGGTAACGCTAACTTTTCTAAATACAATGCTTACGGTAACTCGCTTACTGCCGGTTATGGCAACGGCGGCATATATCGCGAGAGCCAGTTAAACTCTTTCCCGAGCATACTGGCCCAGCAGTTTAAACTGGCCGGCGGCGGCGATTTTAAGCAACCTTTGTTTAGCGAGGCGCAGAAAAATGGCACCGGATACGTAAAACTGACCGGTTTTACTAATGCAGGTAGCCCTATACTTACTCCGGTTACTACCGAGCTGGCGTATCGCGGAGGAACAACCCTGGGCGGCGACCCGCTTTTAACAAAATACCTGGAGCCGATAAATAATTATGGAGTACCAGGCCTGAGTGTTTTTGCCAGCACCATGCCCACTTATTCTGGCCTGAATAACCATTTCGAGCGCATTACGGCGGCTGCCGGAACTGTATCTTATTTAGAAATGGTATCGGCCAGCGATCCTACCTTTTTCACTTTCTGGTTAGGTAATATAGATGTGCTTGGGTATGCAACCAGCGGCGGGGTGCCTAGCAATGCATTTCAGGCAATAACAGATACCGCTATTTTCAGAGACCGGTATAATAAGCTGATAGATGCCGCAACCATTAAAAATGCGAAAGGTGTTTTAGCTACCATTCCGGATGTAACGGCAATACCTTTCTTTACTACGGTTACTGTGCCAAGGGTTAGTGCTGCGGCAGGTGGAGCTAAAGTATACATCAGAACAGGCCTGAATGATACGCGTGAGGCTACTCCGGATGATTTGATCCTCCTTTCGACTCAAACTGGAATAGGCGACACAACAGGCGGAGTACCCCCACATGGTTTTCACCCGGCTAATCCATTAACTAACAAAGAAGTGCTGGATAAAGACGAAGTAAAAATGGTACGCGACGCCACTATGGCCTTTAACGAAACCATCCGCAGAACCGGTCTTCGTAAAGACTTGCCTGTAGCCGATATGAATGGTTTCCTGACTACTTTAAATCAGGGCCCGCTTTTCTCTTATGGTGTAGCTAATACGTCTTCTTATATTACCGGCAATGTATTTGCGCTCGATGGTGTACACCTAACTCCCCGCGGTAATGCATTTGTCGCCAACGAGTTTATCCGCGTAATCAATACAAAATACGGTTCTAATATTCCGCAGGTAAACCCTAACAACTACGAAGGAATCAGACTTCCGTAACCGAAAAGGCACATCTGAAAAAGCAAAAGCGCCCTGAGCAATCGGGGCGCTTTTATTTTGAGTTTTATTACAGGATTTTGGTTGGGATTTATGCTGTAACGGCCAAAAAAATGGGCATCGCAGCATAAATCCTCCTTATCCTAAAATCCCAAGAATCCAAATTCAAGCAATAGGGCGAATGCAATTCGCCCCTACGAAATTGGGCTGCAACGGCCATTTTTTTGCCCATCGCAGCTCAAATCCAAACAATCCAAATTCAGACCTAATGAGCCTCCAGCCAGTTCTCGCCGGTTCCCATGCCTACTTCTATCGGCACGCTTAGCGGCAGCGCTTCTTTCAGCAGTTTTTCTATCATCGGGCGCACGGTTTCTACTTCGTTGCGCGGCACATCAAACACCAGTTCGTCGTGCACCTGCAAAATCATTTTGGTTTGCAGATTTTCGCGCTGGAAATAATGGTGTATGTTGATCATCGCGATCTTGATCATATCGGCGGCGGTACCTTGTATGGGCGCGTTAATGGCGTTTCGCTCGGCAAACTGGCGCACCGTCATGTTGCGGGAATTTATGTCGCGGAGATAGCGGCGGCGGCCCAGTTTGGTTTCGGCGTATTCCAGGTCGCGGGCTTTGTTAATGGCGGCATCCATGTATTCTTTTATGGCCGGGAACTCCTCGAAATAAGCCGTAATAATCTGGCTGGCTTCTTTGCGGGCTATCTTTAACCGCTGCGCCAGACCAAATGCCGAGATGCCGTAAATAATACCGAAGTTCACCATTTTAGATTTCCGGCGCATATCAGAATCTACTTGTTCCAACGGCACTTTAAACACTTTGCTGGCCGTTGCGGCGTGAATATCGAGCCCGTTCCGGAAAGCTTCCATCATGGTCGGGTCCTGACTGAAATCGGCCATAATCCGGAGCTCTATCTGCGAATAATCTGCCGACAGCAACACATGGTTTTTATCGCGCGGCACAAAGGCCCGGCGTATTTCGCGGCCACGCTCGGTGCGTATCGGGATGTTTTGCAGGTTTGGGTTGGTAGAGCTCAGGCGGCCGGTGGCGGCAACGGCCTGGTTAAAGCTGGTGTGCACTCTATCATCAATCGGGCAAACCAGTTGCGGCAGCGCATCTACGTAGGTGTTTTTTAGTTTTATGAGCTGGCGGTAATCCAGAATTTTCTGCGCGATTTCGTGCTCGCCGGCAAGGTCTGTTAAGATTTCTTCGCCGGTGGCGTACTGCCCGGTTTTGGTTTTCTTAATCTTGCCTTTGCCGATCTCGAGCTTATCGAACAGAATTTCGCCGAGCTGTTTGGGCGAGCCGATGTTAAATTCCTGTCCAGACAGTTTGTATACTTCCTGCTCTATTTCTAAAATATCGGCGCCGAGTTGTTTGGAGATGTCGCCAAGCGCTTCAGAATCAATAGCCACACCCTCGAACTCTACATCTGCCAGCACAACCGACAGCGGGTTTTCTACTTCCAGCAACAGATTTTGTATGCCCTGATGCTTTAATAACGGATCGAAATGGTTTTTGAGCTGCAGCGTAACATCGGCATCTTCGCAGGCATAATCCCGAATTTCTTCCGGCTCCAGCATATCCATTGTTTTCTGCTTTTTGCCTTTCGCGCCAAGTAGTTCTGTAATAGAGACGGGTTTGTAGCGCAGGTAATTTTCGGACAATACATCCATGTTATGGCGCATTTCGGGCTCCAGTAAATAGTGCGCCAGCATGGTATCGTACACGTTGTGCACCTGCACGCCGTACTTTTTCAGCACCACCACATCGTACTTAATGTTCTGCCCAACCTTCACGATTTTTGGGCTTTCCAGCACTTCTCTAAACTCC
>JAFADQ010000243.1 GCA_023424725.1 Bacteroidota bacterium | reverse complement strand
ACCCTCTACCTGATTCCGTCTGTTTTAGCGCCCGATACTGCCGGCGCCGTTATCCCCGCGCAGGTGCAAAACCGGGTGCAGCAGCTCGATTATTTTCTGGTAGAAGAACTCCGCACCGCCCGCCGGTTTGTGAAAAGTATCTGCCCCGAACTGGTGATCGAGAACCTGGAATTCGCGCAACTAAACAAAGACACCGAAACCGCAGAAGTAGATAAACTTTTGCAACCTGTTTTAGATGGCCGCGATGCCGGAATTATTTCCGAAGCGGGTTGCCCCGGCATTGCCGACCCCGGAGCCGCAGCCGTTAAACTGGCGCACCAAAAAGGAATTACGGTTATGCCGTTAGTAGGGCCGAGCTCTATTTTGCTTGCCTTAATGGGCTCTGGTTTCAGCGGGCAGTCGTTTGCCTTTCACGGCTATTTGCCGATAGATAAAAAGCCACGCCATGCTGCCATACGGCAACTGGAAAAAGAAATGCGCGCCAAAGACCAAACCCAGATCTTTATGGAAACTCCTTACCGCAACAACCAGCTTCTGGCCGATTTAATGGAGTTTTTATCGCCGCAAACCAAACTGTGCATTGCCGCTAACATTACTGCGCCGGAGCAATTAATAAGAACAAGAACGGTGAAAGATTGGCTCAAACACCCCGTAAATTTGCACAAGCAGCCGGTTATATTTCTGATTTACCAGTAATACTAAGGTTGCCGCTTTACTAACGCCGGCATTGGTTATAATTGCAAAATTATTCCCGTGTTTTGTTTCGGCTGCGTACCTGCAAATTCGGATTCTGATTTAAAACCTTTATATTTAACTTTCGCTATAAAGTTCACTACCTTACCGAAATTCATGTTTAAACCTGCCTTTTTTCTGATTCTGATACTTCCTTTTTTTGCCGGCTGCGGCAGCTCTCTGGACTGCGTAGATGGTAACAATATTATTACAACCACCAGCAGGCAAACCGGAGAGTTTCACTCGGTAAATGTTAAAGGCAGTTTTGAGGTAGAATTATTGCGCGGCAGCGTGGCGGGCATACAAATTAAGGCCGATAGTAACCTTCATGCACTCATTAACGCAACTGTAAACCGTGGCGAATTAATTCTTGAAACATCCGGGTGCATTAACTCCTCCTCTCCTATCATTGTTCAGGTCACCTCGCCGTCTTATCGCGGCCTGGAAATTAACGGAAGCGGCAGCATTTCCAGCAAAGAACTTATCAGCACCGACGAAAACGAACTTCTGGAGCTTATAATTGACGGCTCCGGCACCATGAATCTGGAAGTGTTCACAAAAAACCTGAAAGCAGATATAGACGGGTCGGGCGCCATTACGGTAAAGGGAAAAACAGATGGGCAGGTGGTGTCTTTAGATGGCTCGGGTAAATTCGACGCCTTTAATCTGGAAGCAAAAGAAACAGTAGTAGATCTTTCCGGCTCTGGCGAGATAAACGTAAACTCCAGCGGCGCCCTTACCATAGAAAACAGCGGCTCCGGAATTGTGCGCTACAAAGGCGCTCCCTCTAAGCTCAGCTCCGATATTAGCGGCTCCGGAAAAGTAGTGCAACAGCAGTAAACAATTTCTTTATAAAAGCTGCAACAGCCAAAAAAACGGGCATCACAGCACAAAAACCTAAATTTTAGCTATTTATATTTGGGGGTTGCCTAAAGGCCGGGCTTTCTGTTTCAATCTTTTTGCCCGGAAACACCTTTACAGCCAGCACCTTTTCTGCAATTCTGTAAATCTAACTTGCCCGAAACTAAACAAAGCAAAAAGGATTTCCACGGCAATCCCTAACCCGCTATGGCGCAGTTTGCAAGGTTAGCAACATAAATTACCAGCCAAAATACCCAAACAAAAGCCCGGCCGCAAGTCCGGTAATAATTATCAGTGGCGGAGGTATTTTCGTAAACATTAGCAATGCAAACGTTGCTACCACCAGCCCAAAATTAATCACCGTATTTTCTATCGGGTTATACAGCAAAATAGCGGCGGCCGTTATCAGCCCAGATCCCACCGCGTTTATTCCTTCCAGCGATGCCTTCACAATCCGGAATTGCTTTAGCTGATCCCAGAAGCGATATACAAAGAAAATCAGAAACGTGCCGGGTAAAAATATGCCTGCCGTAGCTATAAAAGCGCCCAGCAACTGCCCGCCCAGCCCAAACTCGCGCATAGACAAAGCCCCCACATACGCCGTAAACGAAAAAACCGGCCCCGGCAACGCCTGCACAATGGCTATTCCCGACAAAAACTCTTCTGAAGAAAGGTATTTTTTAAACTCTACAAACTCTGTAAATAACAGCGGAATAAGCACCTGCCCGCCACCAAAAATCATGGAGCCGTTACGGTAAAAATTCTCGAACAAACGCACCGATTGCGAAAACCAGGCTTTGTCCCAACTGCGTGTGTATGCACCAACCAAAGCGGCCCCAATTAGCACGGCGCCCCACAAAATAAAATTGCTCCACTGCACATTAAGCCGCTTATTTGGCACCTGCTGCTGCTTTTTGTAGCGGCGTGCGGTTACCGCGCCACCCATTAGTAGCAGTGCCGGAAACACCCACGGCGACCGGAAAAAATATGCAATTAGCGCCGATAAAACCATAAGCACCACGGCAGTGCGGGTTTGCACCACTTTAAGCGAAATACGATAGGCTGCGTGTGCCACAAAACCTACCGCCATAGGCTGAATAAAGCGCGTAAAATTTATAGAAATGTTATTTTCGTGCAGGTAGGCAATGCCCACGCCGGCCATCGTCATGATAATAATGGCAGGCAGCAGCCAAATTATAAGCGTTAAATACGCCAGGTTGGGCCCGCCAATTTTAAAACCTATGGCGGTTATGGTTTGGGTAGAGGTTGGCCCGGGCAAAATATTGCAGAGCGCGTTCAGCTCTATCAGCTCGTCTTCGGTAATGTAGCGCCGTTTATCTACCAATTTATCGAAAAACATGGCCATGTGCGCTTGCGGGCCGCCAAAAGCCGTTAGCGCCAGCAAAAGCACATCTTTCAGGAAAACCAGGTAGCGTGGACGCAAATTAGTAGGCCATTAATTAATTTGGCGGCAGAACGTTTTAAGCACGTAGCGGCAAGTTAGCAGTAATCATTTTTTAGCTTTCTAATTCCCCAATCAAAACCGGCAAGGAACGGAATCTGCAAATCAATAATAAAAATTAACAAGTTGGCATTGTAAACAGATTTTACCCTTACAGTGCCAACTTGCAACTTAAAACTGCCAACTCCAAAATTACTTCTTTCTAAGCCCCAGCTCTATCAGGCGCTCTTCCAGAAACTGCCCTGCCGTAATAGGCGCAAACTGTGCCGGATTTTGCTCCGTTACGCAATGCGGCATTACCGTTAAGTCCATATCGGAGCGCGGGTGCATAAAAAACGGTATCGAGTAACGCGAAGTATTCATTTTTTCGCGCGGCGGATTTACTACTCTGTGTATCGTGCTTTTTAACACATTATTGGTATGCCGAGACAGCATATCGCCTACGTTTACCACTAATTGCTCGGGCAGGGCCGTTATCGGAATCCATTTACCGTCGTGGCGCAACACCTGCAAGCCATCGGCAGAGGCGCCCATCAGCAACGTTATCAGGTTAATATCGCCGTGCTCGGCAGCGCGAACGGCATCGGCAGGCACACTTTCCGGATCTTCGATTGGGAAGTAATGAATGGGCCGCAGAATAGAGTTGCCGTTGCGAACTTTATCGTCGAAATAGTTTTCGGGCAATTTTAAAAATAAAGCAATGGCGCGCAGCATATTTTTGCCGGCGCTTTCCAGGGCTTTGTAAGCTTTAAGGCTGTATTCTCTTAATTCCGGCACTTCTTCGGGCCAGATATTATCGGGATATTCGTTTTTTATCGGGTCGCCATCGGTTACTTCCTGGCCCACGTGGTAAAATTCTTTCAGATCGCCGGTGTTGCGGCCTTTGGCATGCTCTTTTCCTTTGCTTATGTAGCCCCGCTGGCCGGCAAGGTGGGGCACTTCGTATTTTTGCTTCACCTGGTCGGGCAGGGCAAAAAACTTTTTCACGGCGGCGTACAGGTTTTCTGTAAGCGCATCCGACAGGCCATGATTTTTTATCGCAACAAAACCAATGGTAGAATATGCATTTCCGAGCTCCTGCACAAACTCATTTTTCTTCTGCTCATCGCCCGACACAAAATTTGCCAGATCGAGCGACGGAACAGCATCCGGAAGTTGATTCATCATCCTAAATCGGTATATATTCGTAAGATTTAATAATTAACCTCGCAAGATACATAAAAAGTGCTATTTTTGGCCTTTCAAGTTTCCCCGAAAAATATTTGCAATGACAAAGAACCACTATGTAAGCGCGTTAGCAATTTTGTTGATGCTGAATGGCTGCAATAATTCTTCTACCTCAGAAAACGGTTCCGGCACACCTGTAGACAGCGTTCTGCTTTCTAAAGAATACAGCCCTGGAGGAGGATCTTCTTCTGCCGATACGGCGCAATCTAATAACCGCCCCGAATTTGAGAAGAATGGCTTGCGTTTGTACCCGGTTACAACATCGCCTAAGTTTCCGGAATCTAAGCTGGCGCTTAACAAGCCCGCCGAAAACGATAAACTTGCTCCCGGAGCTATCACTTTCGATTATGCCGTTACCGGTTTTGAGCTAACCAAGCAAACAGAAGATGCCGAGCATAAAGATTGCGCCAATTCTAAAGAAGGCCAGCACATACATAATATTGTAGATAACGAGCCGTATACCGCGCACTACAATACCACCTTTACCAAAGATATAAAGGCAGGCAACCATGTTGTGTTATCGTTTTTGTCGCGCTCTTACCACGAAAGCTTAAAGCATAAAGATGCCTATGTGCTGCGCCAGATACAAGTGGGCAACACCAAAGAAAAGCCAGTAGACCTGAGCGGGCCTACCATGTTTTATAGCCGCCCAAAAGGCGAATATAAAGGCGAAGACACACGCCGCGTTTTGCTCGATTTTTATCTGGTAAATACAGACCTGTCGCCGGAAGGCAACAGAGTGCGCGCCGTTATTAACGGTACCGATTTTATGATTACCAACTGGCAGCCATATTTAATAGAGGGCATGCCAATGGGCGAAAACACGATCAGACTAGAATTGCTGGACAAGGATGGAAATGCTATTCCGGGGCCTTATAATGCTGTAGAGCGTAAAATCACGCTTTCAGAAGAATAAACCATTAACCTGCGAAGGGCAAAAAACGGGCAACGGTAACCAAACTGTTGCCCGTTTTTTATATATTTACCAGCACTTAAACCTGTAAACCCGGATGGAACTAACCTTTAAAGCTTCGCTAGATAAATGGTCGCTTGGCATTACCATTGGTATTTCTGTTTTGTTCGCGGTTATTGCTTTGTCTATTCTGCTTTCGTCTAAAGGCGGCAGCCTGGCTGTGGCGGGTTTGTTTGTAGCAATAATGGGCGCATGCTATTTTTATATGCCGCTTGGCTATGTAGTTTCTACAGACCAGCTACTTGTAAAACGGCCCGGTTACGATGTTAAAATCGCGTTAACCAAAATTTCAGAAATTAAGCCTTTAACGCCGCAGGAACTAACCTGGAGCGTGCGCACATTTGGCA
>JAFADQ010000232.1 GCA_023424725.1 Bacteroidota bacterium | reverse complement strand
TTGGCAGGTTTGCAGCGCCTTTACCCCATTAATCCGCAGTTTCCGGAGGCTGATTACACGGCCGAAAATTTTACAGATTTCATCAAAAACTACCCCATATCTTCATCAGAAATAAAAGAAATTTTTGATGGAATGACCGGGTACGAAGCACAATATTCGCAGGAATTATTACCACATGCCAGAAAACTAAAGTCCGGCAGTTTTGCCGAAGTTTATAAACAAATTTGCGCGCTCACAAAGCTGCAGGCACCAAAAAAGCAGGTGGTATGGCAAGGCACGAAAGAAATTATCGGCGAAGAGTTTATACCATATTTTGCCAACTCCGGAGTTAAATGTTTACTCGTGCTCCGCGACCCGCGCGATATGTTGTTAAGCACTAATTCGGGCAAAGAGCTGGGGCAAGTGCGGCCAACGTTGTATTACCTGCAAATGTGGCGCAAAAGTGCGGCCTTCGCGCTGGAGCTGCAGCAAAAAAAACAGGCACTTATTATAAGGTACGAAGATCTGGTGCTGGATCCGGCCCAAACTTTAGCCAAAACGACAGATTATCTTGAGCTTGCTCCGTTTCCGGAAGCGATGCTGCAAGGGCCAATTTTATCGCAGCAAGGCACCAACTGGGGCGGCAATTCTGCATTCGGGAGTTTTCGGGCAATACAAACCGCATCGGTTGGGCGCTACCGGCAGCATTTTTCGGCCTCACAGGTAAGGTTTACAGAGGCTTTTTGTTTTCCGGAGATGAAAGTGCTGGGTTACAATTGCGACGAGATCCACATAAAAAATTATACTGCCGATTTACTTTTGCAACAGCGCGAACCGTTTACCGTTACACACCGCAATTTCTCTGCAGATTATTCTCATTCGCCCGAAAACCAGCAACAAGAAATAAAAAGATTGAAATTTTTAACCACTACCCCGCCCCCCCCCGCCGCAGAACAAAAGGAGTTTTTTATATTTGAAACTGCCTACCGGAAACTGCGCGAAACGTTACTTCATAAATGAACCAGATAAAAGTCACTGGCGCGATAATTTAATAGTGTGCCTCTGATACCGCAGTGTCGGCTCTGGCGCGAGAGTTTAGCGAAGCGCCTCTCGTGACAGCCTACAAGTGCCAGTCTCCAGACTGGCGTATTATTGTTTTTTTTACGCCAGTCTGGAGACTGGCTTTGGTTTAAAGGCACGAGAGGCGCTTCGCTAAACTCCCGCGCCAGTAATAGCCAGCATTGCAATAAATAAATGACGCCACTTTACTCCGTTGTAATTCCGGTTTATAACAGCTCGCAATCGCTTGGGCTGCTTGCCGAGGGCATTTTACGGGTTTTCAGGGAGCAAATACAAGCGCCGGTAGAGGTAATTTTTGTAGACGACGGCTCGCCAAATTTAAACACCTGGCCAACATTGCAGGAAATTGCCGAGAAACACCCCGAAATCCGGGCCTTGCAGCTTACCCGAAACTTTGGGAAACCAGGCGCGCTCATTTGCGGGCTGCGCGAAGCAAAAGGTGATTTTATCATCACCATGGACGACGATTTGCAGCACCGCCCCGAAGATATTCCCTTACTTATTGCGCACCAAAATCACGATGTAGTAATTGCCAGGTTTCCGGTAAAGCAAACTACTTTTTTAAGAAAACTAAGCAGCAGCCTTAAAAACACCATTAGTAAATACGCTATTAACAAGCCGCCGCGCCTTACCTTAGGACCGTTTAAATTGTTTAAAAAGAAGGTGGTAGAAGGCATGTTGCAGATAAATTCGCCCTACCCATCGGTGGCCGCGCAAATGCTGTACGTAACACGCGATGTGGTAAATGCAGATGTAGCGCACAGCGCAAGGCCGTTTGGCAAATCTGGCTTTACCTTTATAAAGATGGCGCAGAGCATGCTTAATATGCTGCTCAACAACTCGTCGTTTATGCTGCGGTTGGTGGCAACGGTGGGCATTTTAATGTCATTGCTGAGTTTTCTGCTGGCAGTTTTTTATATCATCCGCAAGCTTACAGGCCATATTCAGGTGTCGGGTTTTACAACGCTGGTGGTGCTGGTGCTGTTTACGAGTGGCCTGGTGTTGTTCTCGCTCGGTATTATAGGCGAGTACCTTATCCGGATTATAAACGGCACCGAAGAGCGCCCGGCGTATATTGTGCGGCAACGGGCAAGACAGAAAGATTAGTCCAAAATAAAACCGGATTTTAATCTGCAGCGCCCCAGTTTTTGCCCGCCCCAGCCACCCTTGTAGAGAAGGCATTGCCTTGTCTTAGCCGGAACTATGCTACATATTACCTTTCTAGTGCAAAAATTGAGACAAGGCAGTGCCTTGTCTCTACATTAAACCATCAACATACCCTATAATAAAACCCTGCAACAAGCAAAAAACCATGTATCGCAGCCCAATCCCCAACAATAAACTGCCGGCAATCAACAATTATCAATTCACAATCAATAATTTAAACAATTATTACTATCTTTGCAGCCCTAAAACCAGATGGACGGGTTCCATCAACTAACGTAAACGTTAACCATGCCTGTTAAAATCAGACTGGCCCGCAGAGGCCGCAAAAAAGCAGCGATGTACGACATCG
>JAFADQ010000168.1 GCA_023424725.1 Bacteroidota bacterium | reverse complement strand
GAACTTGGCGAAGCTGCTTTCTACGGTCCTAAGCTAGATTTTATGGTGCGCGACGCGTTGGGCCGCAAGTGGCAGCTCGGCACTATTCAGGTAGATTATAATTTGCCAGAGCGCTTTGAGTTAGAGTATGTCGGCAGCGATAATGCCCGCCACAGGCCGGTAATGATTCACCGGGCGCCATTCGGTTCGCTGGAGCGCTTCGTGGCCGTGTTGATAGAGCATTGCGGGGGGATTTTCCCGCTGTGGCTAAGTCCCGAGCAAATCGCTATTCTGCCCGTATCAGAAAAATACCAGAGTTACGCCGAAAAGGTGTTGGCCGAGCTGCAGGAGCACGACATACGCGGCTATGTAGATTCGCGCGACGAGAAAGTAGGCCGTAAGATACGCGATACCGAAGTGCGCAAGGTGCCGTTTATGCTGGTGGTAGGAGAGAAGGAACAGGAAGACGGAAGTTTATCGGTGCGCAGGCACGGCGGCGAAGATCTTGGAAACATGAAGATACAAAGCTTCGTAAACCATTTTAAATCGGAAATAAACGAAATGTTGAAGAAAAGCTAAGCCATTCCTTTACATTTCATCTTTTTTTTACGATATTTGCACCCTGATTTCATAACTTAACTTAACAGACTGCCATAGCACTCCCGAGCAACAGACGCTACGTTCCACGCGGAAAAGTGGAAGAGCCTTATCGCATTAACCGATTAATTACCGTGCCACAGGTACGTGTAGTGGGCGAGAATGTAGAAACCGGTGTTTACCCTATCGATGCCGCCCTTAAAATGGCGCAGGAGCAGGGCTTAGACCTGGTAGAGATCTCCCCGAAGGCCGATCCGCCTGTTTGCCGTATTGTAGACTACTCTAAGTTTAAGTACGAGCAAAAGAAAAAGCAGCGTGAAATGAAGGCAAAAACCCAGAAAGTGGTGATGAAAGAGATCCGCTTTGGGCCTAATACCGACGATCACGACTTTGAGTTTAAGGTAAAACATGCCAAAGCGTTCTTAGACGAAGGAGCCAAAATTAAGGCGTATGTGCACTTTGTTGGCCGCTCTATCGTGTTTAAAGAAAGAGGAGAAATTCTGCTGCTTCGTTTTGCCCAGGCCCTTGAGGACCACGGAAAAGTAGAGCAGCTACCAAAGCTGGAAGGTAAGCGGATGTTCCTGTTTATGGGACCGAAAGTGAAAACGCCAGCGAAATAGTATTGAGTAGTGGGTATTGAGTATTGGGACAAAGATTTTAATCGATAAATCCGATAACAATCAATAACTAACAATCAACAACCAAAAAATTTATTACCCTTAATTATATAGTTCGATGCCTAAAGTAAAAACCAAATCAGGAGCCAAGAAGCGGTTTGCCCTGACAGGTACTGGCAAAATTAAGCGCAAACACGCTTACAAAAGCCACATCCTGACTAAGAAAACCACGAAGCAGAAGCACAACCTGACCAAAACCGGCCTGGTAAGCAGCGGCGATGAGAATCGTGTACGCGCCATGCTGAACATCTAATTACTGATAAGTTCAGTTTAGATAAAGTAAAATTGTTTAACCCGGAGCCTGGCCTAAAGTACCGAAAGGGAGGTCGCCAGTCACCAAAAAAAGAAAGAAATGCCTAGAGCAACTAATGCGGTAGCCTCGCGCCACCGCAGAAAAAAAATAATGAAACTCGCCCGCGGTTACTTTGGGCGCAGAAAAAATGTTTGGACCGTAGCGAAAAACGCCGTTGAGAAAGGTTTAACCTACGCTTACCGCGACAGAAAGCAGAAGAAACGCGATTTCCGCGCTCTTTGGATCCAGCGTATTAATGCAGGTGCACGCGAGCACGGCATGTCTTACTCGCAGTTTATGGGTAAGGTTCACAAGGCAGGTATCGAACTAAACCGCAAAGTGCTTGCTGACCTTGCTATGAATCATCCAACTGCTTTTAAAGCACTGGTAGATCAGATCAACAAATAATTATCTGCACAGGTAATTAGTAGCAGTAAAATAAGAACCCGGCTTTTGTGGCCGGGTTTTTTTATGCCCTTGCTTTCCGTAATTTCGCCCAATCAACAAATTCAATTTCTATGAATTTCATTTTCAATACAAAATTACCCTCGCTTGCCCCGGAAAATGGCCGGCGCAGCCTTTGCCTAACCTTGCTGCTGATGCTGTGGATGCCAATTTTTGCCCCGGCGCAGCACAAGCCAGACCTAAAGGCGCTGGAAGAATATATAGAAAAGGCCCGCAAAGATTGGGAAATTCCAGGCCTGGCCATCGCCATCGTTAAAAACGATACCGTTATTTACCAGAAAGGCTTTGGCGTTACCGATATCGTAAAGAAAAATCCGGTAGATGAAAACACACTTTTCGCCATTGCTTCTAATTCTAAAGCGTTTACGGCGGCCGCCCTGGCTGTATTGGTAGACGAGAAAAAAGTTAGCTGGGACGATAAAGTAACTCAGCACCTGCCATATTTCCAGCTTCAGGACGAGTGCGCTTCTAAAGAAATGATGATTCGCGACTTGCTTTCGCACCGCAGCGGGCTAAAAACCTTTAGCGGCGATTTGCTTTGGTTTGGCAGCAACATAAGCCGCGAAGAAATTGTGCGCCGCGCCCGTTTTATAAAGCCGTCGTATAGTTTCAGGAGCAAGTATGGCTACCAGAATATTATGTTTGTGGCGGCCGGAGAGATAATTCCGGCGGTTAGCGGCAAAACCTGGGACGAGTTTGTGAAAGACCGTTTCCTGCAGCCCCTCGGGATGAACCGCACCACGGCCTTTTATAAAGATTTGTCGGGGGCTACCAATGTTGCGCAACCACACGTGCGTTGGAAGGGCAATATGCAGGTGGTGCCGTACCTTAACTACGACAACAGCGGCTCTGCGGCGGCGCTAAATTCAAGCGTTAGCGACATGACCCGCTGGATACGGATGCAGCTAAACAAAGGCACCCTTAACGGCAAAATGTATTTTAGCGAAGACCAGCACCGCGAAATGTGGATGCCCCACATGCTAAACCCTATGAGCAAAGGTGCCGAAAAGTTGTGGCCAAACAAACATTTTCAGGCATACGGGTTGGGTTGGGCCATGTTCGATTACCACGGCCGCAAAGTGCTGAACCACGGCGGCGGTTTAGAAGGAATGATCTCGCAGGTGGTAATGGTGCCCGAAGAGAATCTGGGTTTTGTGGTGCTTACCAATACCGATAATTCGTTGCCGTATGCGCTGATGTACGAAATTACCGACCGGTTTCTGGGCAAAGAAGGCCGCGACTGGAGCAAAGTGTTGCTGGATTTTAAGAAAGCCGCGAATAAAAGGGCCGAAGATGCCGCCGCGAAAAGAGAGCTGGAAAGGCCAAAAAAAGGCAAACCGGCAAACAAATTGAAAGAATATGCAGGCACCTACCGCAGCGATTTATACGGCGATGTAACAGTAACTGTAGAAGGCAAAAAGTTGATTTTGCAAATGGTGCCCTCTGCGCTGTACAAAGCCGAACTTAACATCTGGGACAAAAACGAATTTGAACTAAGCTGGCTTCACCCAACATTTTTGCCGGGCGGCACTGTAACGTTTGTATCCGACGAGAAAGGCAATATTACCGAAATGAAGATGGACGTGCCTAACCCCGACTTCGATTTTACAGAACTGGAGCTGAAGAAGGTACAGTAAGCTGCAAAGGCCAATTTTAAGGCCATCAGAAACAAAAAAGAGCAACGGTTTTTTATAACAGTTGCTCTTTTTTGTTTAATCATCTGCCTTAATTTACTCAAGCACGAAACGCGTAATAGCAACTCCCGTTGGATGCGATAAGCGCAGCAAATACATACCTTTGGCCGCCGATGGCACAGAAATTGGCACTTGCTGGTCGCCGGCTTCTATGTGTTTTGTATTTGAATAAACAATTTGGCCGAGCGTGTTGATGATTTCTGTGGTTACTGGTCCGGATTTTTGAACCTGAAAAGTTAGAGTGAAATCTTTTTGAGCCGGATTAGGGAATATTCTTAAATTATTAACCCGAAAATTTTCTTCTATTCCATCAATTATCGTCACTATCACCGTATCGGAGTTGGCAGTGCAGTTATTTGCATTAGTAACCACGACATGGTAATTACCCATCTGCGACGTGATGTGCGTAACGTTCGTTGCTCCAGACACAGCCTGGCCATCCATAAACCATTGATAGGTGTTTTCTTCACCATAAATTGCTTTAAGTGTGTCAGTTAAATTTACAAGGCCCTGGTTTAAAATAACCGCTGTCGGTTCGCAGGTTGTTTCTTCTATCCTGTAAATATTACCGTTTCCTTTTCCGGCAACATACAGTTCTCCATAAAAATCTTCACCCAACGAGGCATACTGAAAAGGCAAAAATTGCTCGAGTTGCGTGGTGGTAAAACCTCCGGCGCCATCAGATTTTACGGAACGGAAGCGGCCGCTGCAATAATCGGTAAACAAATAATGCCCGTATAGCCGCCCATATTTACCACCTCGGTACATAAAACCGCCGGTAACAGAGCAGCCGTTAGTAGAATTATTTTGGTAACCCGACACCGGAAATGTAAAGGCAGTTTGCGGCAGGCAACCAGTGGTGTTAAACGGATTATCGGCCTCGTAACAACGCCAGCCGTAGTTTAAGCCGCCTGTATTCGCGGGCTCAAAATTAATCTCTTCCCAGGAGTTTTGCCCCACATCGCCAATCCACATATCGCCGGTAATTCGATCGAAACTAAAACGCCAGGGGTTGCGCAAACCAATAGACCATATCTCGTTTAGAGTGGCTGCATTGCCCACAAACGGGTTACTTGACGGCACGCTGTACGGCACAGAATTTACATCTATCCGCAGCATTTTACCCAGCAGGCTTTGCGTGTTCTGAGCGAAATTCTGAGGATCTCCGCCGCTGCCGCCATCGCCCATGCCGATGTATAAATAGCCGTCGGGCCCGAACATAATATTGCCGCCGTTGTGGTTGGCGTAGGGTTGCGCGATAGTAAGTAACACTTGCTCGCTGCCCGCATTGGCCACATCCGGGTTAGAAGAAACCTGAAAACGGGCAATAACGGTAGAGTCATCATCGCCGGTATAATTCACGAAAAAATAACCGTTAGTGGCAAAATCCGGATGAAAAGCCAGCCCCAGCAAACCTCTCTCGCCACCGTAAGTAACCTGGTTGGTAATATCCAGAAACGGAGTAGCGTTTGCCACGCCGGTAGCCGATACTTTTATTATTTTGCCCTTTTGCTCTACCACATAAAGGCTGGTGTCGCCGGCATGAAAAATCCCGACAGGGTTATCGAATCCGGAGCTGAAAAGGCTAAGATTTAATTCGGGAGTTTGCGCCCGGGTAAACCCAGCGAGGGCCAAAAACAGGGTAATTAGCGTGTAAAATTTTCTTTTCATAGGATACGGTTTAGCGGTTGGTTTTGGATTTTTTTATTGCTCATACTACTCAGAAAGATAGACAAGGATAAACCGGCAAGTGTTATTATTTTTATAAATATAATGAAATGAATTATGGGGTATGATGGGTTAGCTTACCTGTAGCCTTGAATAGAAGACGGATTTAATTCTCAGCCTTTATAACTTACAACGTTTGCAACACCATTTCCGCGGCTTCTTCGCCTACTAAACTTCCAATTGCCACGCCCATGCCGCCAAGCCGCACAGCGCACACCACTTTATCGTTTACAGCTTTTATAATCGGTCCTTTTTGCTGACCCATGCCCATAATGCCACTCCAGCGATGCTCAATTTTATGCTCTGTCGTGGGCAAAATTACCTCTTGCAGCATCTGTTCCAGTTTATTTTGGATGTGCGGAGTTGTACCGAAATGGAAGGTTTCTTCGCCTGCGAAATCTAGGTTGCGGGCGCCGCCAAAAAGCACACGGTTGCCAATGTTGCGGAAATAGTAATACCCTTCGTCGAAGTGGAAAACGCCTTTTATTTTCAGGTCGGGGATGGGTGCTGTAATAAGTACCTGGGCACGGGCCGGAACAACGTTTAAGTCGGGCAAAAGCTGCCGCGCGAAACCATTAGTGCATACAATAACCTGCCGGGCTTTTATGGTTGGGCCTTGTGCCAAAACAAGTTCCTGAAATTCGCCAATGTCGTATAGCGCTTTTACTTCCAGGCCGCACAATACCTGCACGCCGGCGCTTTGCACTTCGCGGGTTAGGGCGGTTATCATCTTGCCGGTATCAATTTGGCCCTCGCAGGTGCTTTCTATTAAATGGCTGATCTTGCCGAACCCGAAGTGAGATATTTTTGTATCGGCTTGTTTAAAAACTTCCTTTTCGCCTATTACAGAGGCAAGCATTTTGTTTAAATACGGGAGCTTATCTGCGCATTGCCGGTACAATTCATCTTCCGGAAAAAACAGTTCGTAGCCGCCCCAACGATGGTAATCTATCACAGAATCGCCGAGGTTTTTGCGTAATTTCTCAAGTCCTTTCCAGCGCCTTTCTACCAAACCAAAAACCTGACCTTCGGTGTGGTGCTGCAAATCGGAGAGCAGCTCCGACGGGCTGCCAAAGCAAGCAAAACCTGCATTGCGCGACGATGCGCCGGTAGGCAAAAGTCCGCGCTCCAGAACGGTTACTTTAAGGTTAGAATTTGTCCTTTTCAGGTGCCAGGCAGCGTTTAAGCCAACAATTCCGCTACCGATAATGGCCACATCTACGGGGGCGAAATAACTTTCTTTTTCCCAAAAGCTTAACTCCATTTATTTGATTTTTGATTGATAGGTGTTAATTTATGAGGATAAATATGCCTCTTTTTTGCCAGAACGGAGAGCAAACAGTGCAAATTAAATTATCATTGCGAGGCACGAAGTGGAACATCCCGAAGCATTTCGGGGCAATCTGGTTACAAAGAAGGCAAACCTGCAAAGGCCAAAATGCGTGAATAATAAACTGAGTATAGGCTCAACCCGATTGCCACGCTACCGCTCGCAATGACAGGTTCGGGTGGGCGGTTTCTAAAGAAAAAACAGGAGAATAATTAACATTTTACGATCATCAACTAACAACTAACCAATCACTTATACATCTCCACCTTCATCTCGCCATCGGCAGTAATATAACCTCTAAACATTCCTTCGGAATTAAAAGTCATCGCGAAGTTCCCTTTTCTATCGAGCGCAATTACACCGCCTTCGCCTCCTTTTTTCACAAGCTTTTTAAGCACCACTTCTTCGGCTGCTTTTTTTACGCTCCACTTTTTATATTCCATTAGCGCGGCAATGTCGTGGGCTACAACCGAGCGGATAAAGAACTCGCCGTGGCCGGTAGCAGAAACGGCACAGGTGTTGTTATCGGCGTAGGTTCCAGCGCCTATTATTGGCACATCGCCAACGCGGCCGAAGCGCTTGTTGGTCATGCCGCCGGTAGAGGTGGCGGCGGCCAGGTTTCCGTTCGCATCCAGCGCAACTGCGCCAACGGTTCCGTATTTTTTGCCGTCGATCAGGATGTGGTTTTCCAGGCTGCCGCTATCGTTTTTGGGCTTTGCAGGTTGCGCGGGTTTGGGTGCAGGCTGACCTAATTCCTCCTCCTTCTCTTTTATGCGCTGCAAACTCTTAAAGCGAGAATCGGTGTAGAAATAAGACGGATCTACTATCTCCAAACCTCTGGCTTTTGCGAACTCCTCTGCTCCAGGCCCGATCATCATTACATGTTCCGACTGCTCCATTACCGTCCGTGCCGCAGAAACCGGATTTTTAACCGTGGTAATGCCTGCTACCGACCCTGCGAGGCCCGTTTTTCCATCCATTATAGCGGCATCGAGTTCGTTCTTTCCTTCGTTGGTAAAAACTGCGCCCTTCCCGGCATTAAAAAGCGGATTATCTTCCATTACTTTTACGGCGGCTTCTACGGCATCGAGGCTGGTGCCGCCGTCTTTCAGGATCTTGTAGCCGGTTTGCAGCGCTTCGGTGAGGCCTTGTTTGTAGGCGGCTTCTTTTTCGGGCGTCATATTTTGGCGGTTTATTACGCCTGCGCCACCATGAATTACAAGCGTAATGCGGCTGCTTTGGCCAAAAACCGTGGCAACACAAAGCAAAAAAAACAACAAAGAAATACCGTGCTTTTTCATACCGGAAGATATACAAACTATATTGCAACCAAAAGCACGATTTACGGACATCTGTTTATAAACTTTTGCTGCGGTTAAAATTTACATCTCCACTAATTTACTTGCATGTTGGCAGCGTGTGGTGGGTGGCTGTTGCCCTGTTTTTTGCCGCCTGCAGCCAGCAAAACCAACAGGTGTGGGTGAATAAAGAAAAAGGGCTTTGGTATAAAATAGAGCACGAAAAATACAGCGGCGATTTTGTGCTGGATTATATTACCGTAAACCCGGAAGCCGTAACCGGGCACACCGGCGGCATTGCCCTGAATTTTAAGTTCGCGCTAACCCGGATGAACGACGTGCTGCTGCGCGACGTGTCGGATTTTGAGTACGATAGCTACCGCCTGGTGGCCGAGTTGCAATTGCCCGACGGAACCCCGCTGCAACACGCGCAAACCATTATTTCGCCGGACAGTTTACGCACGATTGTAAGCCAGGAACACATTTTCCGGACAAGTACTTTCGCGCCGCCCGAAGTGTTTTTTCCGTACCGGAATTTGGGGTTGAAAGAGAATGCACAAGAGGTAGTGGCGATGGTAAAAGGCTATCCGCACCAAACCGGGCAGGCGCGCAAAACGGAGCCGGATATTTTGCTGAAAGTACGCATTGGTATACGGCAACCCAAGTTGTATGCAGGCCAGATTGCGGTAGAGCATTTTGCCGTAGATGGCACTAAAAAAGACCCTCACAGCTACGATTTCAGGCTTACCGGCAGTGGTTACCCCGATTTGTGCTGGTGGCTATTTGCCGGAAACGAACGCATTTACACTTCCCCGATCAGCAAGAACAGCGTTGAGTTTTCTGCTACCACCGGCTCGCGCAAATTTATATTCGCCGAAACAGACTCGGTGCAAATTAAGTTTTATGATGATGATGAATTGTCGGACCATGATTTGATAGGCCTCTGGAAAGGAAACGTGCAAGAGCTGCAAGCGCCAAAAAATGGAGTGTTGCAAGGGAAAAGTTTCGGGCTTCTGAAAGATTGCAGGATAAGGGCAGAGGTGCAGCCGTTGTTTGAAGAAGCCGCTGGCGAAGCGTCGCGTTAAGGATAGCAGCGAAAATCCTCCGGTAAGTAAAAATTTAACCTTGCCAGAAACGGCTCTTACCGGAGATTGCAGCGGATAGCCTGGGCCTTTGCGCAGCTTTGGCAACGCCCGAATAAAAGTTGAAGGATTGAAGGTTGAAGGTTGAAGAATTGAAGAGAAATAACTTCTAACTTACAGATCTTAACTTTTTACCTTGTGGCGGGCAAAAAAATGGCCGTTGCAGGATAAAACCTGTGAGGTAAAATTTAAATAGAACCTTACGTTACTTTATTTGAACTTAAACCCGCAGCAATTGCTTGTGAGTATACTGGAATAAATCCTCTTTTTTGCTGCGCCGGATATAAACACTTCTCTACCTGGCCGGATTCGTGATGCGGCATTTTTAGCTTTTATTCTTTAGCGCTTCTACTTTTATATGGAAAAACCGCCACTCTGTTGCGGGCATTGCATAATAAAGAAGATAACGCGAAATTAAAAGCATACCTTTGTAAAAATATTACTACATGAATAAGATTAAATTCAGTGAGCTCGCGCTTTCGGAAGAAACGCAGCGTGCAATTGCTGACATGGGCTTTGAAGAAGCTTCGCCCATACAAACCGAGGCAATCCCTCATTTACTCGAAGGCCGCGATATTGTTGGCCAGGCACAAACCGGCACAGGCAAAACAGCGGCATTCGGTATTCCGGTTATCGAAAAAATAGATCCTAAAGTACGCGGCGTGCAGGCAATTATATTGTGCCCTACGCGCGAACTGGCCATACAAGTGGCCGAAGAAATTAAGAAACTTACCAAGTACAAATCAGGTATTCAGTCGGTGCCAATTTTTGGCGGACAGGATATCGAGCGTCAGATCTCGGCTATTCGCCGTGGCGCGCACATTGTAATTGGTACGCCCGGCCGTGTGATGGACCACATGGAGCGCGGCACGCTAAAGCTGGACAACGTGAAAATGGTTGTGCTGGATGAAGCCGACGAAATGCTTGACATGGGTTTCCGCGAAGACATGGAATTTATTCTGGAGAAAACCGCAGCAGACCGCCAGACTATTTTCTTCTCGGCTACCATGAGTAAGCCGATAATGGAGCTTACCAAAAAGTTTCTGAACGACCCGGTGCTGGTGAAAGTGGCCGCCAAAGAGCTTACCGTAACCAACATAGACCAGTATTACCTGGAAATTAAGCGCGGCATGAAAACCGAAGTGCTCAGCCGCCTGATCGACATGTATAACCTGAAGCTGATGCTGGTTTTCTGCAACACCAAGCGGATGGTAGATGAGCTGGTATCTGACCTGCAGGCCCGCGGTTATTCTGCCGATGCCCTGCACGGAGACCTTAGCCAGAACCAGCGTAACAACGTAATGACCAAATTCCGCAACGGCACTCTGGAAGTGCTGGTTGCTACCGATGTTGCTGCCCGCGGAATTGACGTAGATAATGTAGAGGCCGTATTTAATTACGACTTGCCGCACGACCCCGAAGCATACGTACACCGAATTGGCCGTACGGGCCGGGCCGGTCGTGCCGGAAAAGCGTTTTCGTTTGTGATTGGCCGCGATGTGTACACCCTTAAAGATGTGCAGCGCTATACAAAGGCCAACATTAAGCTGATGCCGATTCCTTCTTTTGAAGATGTGGCGACGATCAAGACTAATCTGTTCCTGGAGAAAGTGAAAGAAGTTGCCCGCAAAGGCCACTTAACCAAGCATATACACCGGATAGAGCAGTTGGTAGACGAAGAATTTACATCGCTTGAAATTGCCGCTACTTTGCTTAAAATGGCCGTTGGCGAATTGAAAGCCAAAGAGAAAAGCCAGGAAGAAGCAGGCCGCAAAACCGGACCTAAACCAGGTATGGACCGCTTGTTTGTAACCATCGGCAAGAAAGACAAGATCTCTCCGAAAGACATCGTGAATGTAATAATGGAAGAGGCCGGTTTGCAGGAAAGAGAAATTGGCGACATTGAGTTGTACGACCGTTTCAGCTTTGTTGAGATTCCGTCTGAATTAGCTTCCGGAGTTATCCGTAACCTTAGCCGCACACAGATACGCGGCAAGATGGTTACCTTCGATAAAGCTCAGAAAAAAGAAGAAGCCCAGGCTGCCGAAGAAGGTTTTCACCGTCCGGAGCGCCGCGAGAAAAACCGCCGTTTCGAGCCGCGTGGCGGTGGCCGCTCAGACCGATCTGATAGGAGAGACAGACCTGACAGAAGAGAGAGAAGGTATTAATTGCGTATAGCGTAGTGCGTATAGCGTAGTGCGATTTTCGAGCAAAAGTAAAAAGGGAGCCGGATTAATTTCCAGCTCCCTTTATGCTTTTTATAGTTTTTATCGCACTACGCATTACGCACTACTCAATACGCAAAATCAATCGAACAAGCGGTTATAAATACGCGTTGCATTCTCATCGCCCAATTCCTGAGCTTTATGGAAATCTGCTTTGGCATCCTGGTCGCGCTCGAGCATGTAATTTACGTAACCGCGGCGGCAATAGGCGTCGGCATTTTGGGGCTGCATTTCCAGCGCTTTGCTTAGGTCGTCGAAGGCGTTTTTAAAGTCGAGGAGGGTAGCTTCGGTGTTGCCTTTGCTTACGTAAGCTTCGGCGTAATCTGGCTTAAGTTCTATCGCTTTTCTGAAATCTGCCAGCGCGCCTTTATGGTCCTGCATCAGGTCCTTCAGCAAGCCCCGGTCGTAATAGGCCCGCGGGTATTCGGGGTTTACTTTTATTGCTTCAGAATAATCTTCAAGCGCGCCTTCGTAATCTTCCATAAATAGCTTGGCGTGGCCACGGTTGTGCAGCACGGTAGCTTTGTTTTTAGGCTCCAGCGCCAGGGCTTTTGTGTACTGCACCACTGCGTCTTTGTATTCGTGAAGATTGAAACGGGCATCGCCCAGATTACAATGTATCTCGGCGTTTTCGGGCACCAGAATCAGCGCGTTCTGATAATCTGAAACAGCACCGTTATAATCTCCGGCTAAGAATTTAGCATTTCCTGATTTGAAGAATTCTTCTGCGTTGGCCATTTTACTTTTCTAGGCTTTATAGATACATCCTTATACGGCGATATTTAAAAAAGTTGGTATAGTAGGGGCAGGTCTTGCTTTCTACTTGTTAAAACCAGAAAAATATTCTTAAATGAAGTGCCTTAATGGGTTTGTAAGGTAAAGAAGCTTATGATTACCTAAAGTTGTAATTCTTAACGTTGCTACGTACAGGTGAAGCCCTTTCCTTACGGTTTCGCCATTTCTTGTCCGGCCACAAAACCCGTAGCCCAGGCCGCCTGAAAGTTGAAGCCGCCGGTTATGCCATCAATGTCCAGTACTTCGCCGGCGAAATATAGTCCGGGCACTTTGCGGCTTTGCATGGTGCGCATGTCTACCTCCTGCAGGCTTACACCGCCGGCGGTAACAAATTCTTCTTTAAAGGTAGTTTTGCCCGATACGGTTTGCTCGCTCCGGAGCAATTCTTCCAATAATTTATTCTGATTTTTCTTTGGCAGATCGGCCCAGCGAATTTCCGGATTTATTTCTGCTATTTCGGTTATCTTTTTCCAGAGGCGCTGCGGCAGCCCAAACATGGGGTTTACAGAAACTACGCGCTTCGGGTTGGCTTCGCGATAGGAGGTAAGGTGCTGCCGGAGTTCGTCTTCGGTAATGTTAGGTACCCAAGAAATGTGCGCGGTAAATTTATAGCCTGCTTCGTGCAACATTCTCGCACCCCAGGCAGAGGTACGCAACACCGCCGGTCCGCTAAAACCCCAATGCGTTACCAGCAACGGACCTTCTTCCTCTAACTTTTTTCCGGCAACTTTTACGCGGGCTGCGGGCACCGAAATCCCCATCAACTCAGCATAATTACCGGCAGGCACATTAAAGGTAAACAACGATGGTACGGGCGCCTCAATTTTATGACCAAGTTTTTCCAGCCATTGGTAGCTTTCGGGTTTTGGGCTTCCGCCAGTGGCGATTAAAAGTTTGTGGCAGGAAAGGGCTGAGCCGTTGTTTAATTTCAGAAGAAATTTTTCTGCTGTACTGTCCTCGTTTCTGACCTCCACAGCCTCTACACCGGTTCCGGTTTTAATGATGACCCCGGTTTTTCCGGCTTCGTGAAGCAGGCAATCAATAATCGTTTGTGAATTATCTGTAACCGGAAACATGCGGCCGTCGGGCTCTGTTTTTAGCTTTACTCCGCGATGTTCGAACCATTCTACTGTTTTACCGACACCAAAAACCTCGAATGGCTGCCTTAGTTGCTTTCCGCCGCGCGGGTAGTTTTTTATGAGTTGGCTTACGTGCCGGGTGTTGTTGGTTACGTTGCATCTGCCACCACCCGAAACCCGCACTTTGCTTAGCAGTTTACTGGTTTTCTCGAGCAGAATTACTTCTGCTTCCGGGTTATGCGCCGCACAGGTTACAGCCCCAAAAAAGCCTGCAGCGCCGCCTCCAATTATTACTATTCTTACTCGTGAATTACTCATTTATGCAAAGATACGTGGCCTTTCCCGTAGCACCGAGCTCCAACCCGGTACATATTTAAACCGATCTGGTTCCCGGTGCTACGGGAAAACAAACGGCTACCCAATATTGAGCAGCCGTTTGTTGTTACACCAAGCTGGAGCCTGGTGGTTAGGGTTGCCAGGATCCAGCCTGGTAAATTGTATAGTTTGTTATGCTGAAATGGCCAAAAATATGGCCGCTACAGCCTAAAAATTATGGGTTAGAAGCTTTGGTTGTTTCCGGTTTTACGATAGTCATTTCATTTAGCAGATAGCCGGCGCCGGCAAATTTATCTATAATGAACAACGTATAGCGCACATCAACAGAAATGTTGCGGCAGCGGTCGGGGTCGTACATAATATCGCTCATGGTGCCTTCCCAGTTGCGATCGAAATTGGTGCCGATAAGCTCGCCGTTGCCATTAATAACCGGCGAGCCGGAGTTGCCGCCTGTAGTGTGGTTACTGGCCGTAAAGGCAATAGGCATGGTGCCGTTAAGGCCGTAATCGCCGTAATCTTTGCGGGCGTACAGATCAACCAGTTTTTGCGGTACCTTATAATCGTCTATGCCGGTAGATGCTTTCTCCATAATGCCGTCCATAGTGGTGTAATAATCGTAGGTTACCCCGTCCATTGGTTCATAAGTGTCTACCTGTCCGTAGGCTACGCGCATGGTAGAGTTGGCATCGGGGTAAAACTTTTTATCGGGTTGCATGGCGCGCAGTCCGGCCACGTAAGTGCGCTGCAACAGGTTTATCTGGTCGTTGGCGTCTGTATAAATAGGGTTGATCTGGTCGCGGTAATTTTCTACAAAACTTCTTGCCAGTACCAGTGCCGGATCTTTCTGCAAAGCCTTAATCGCCTTCTGGTTCGGGTTATTCAGCAGGGCCATTACCTTGTCCTGATCTGCCAGCATTGTTTTGTTGTACACATCGTTTGTATACTTGCTCCAGTTGCCTTTGTATTGCTTCTGAATGAGCGGGAAAGCAGACGGGTGCAGCTCTTTGGGGATGTCGTTATAGTAAAGCGGCATCATCGCCTCAAATACCTTTTTATCGGTGGGCTTGTTGTAATCTTTAAAATGGCGCTCGCTCATGCTCTTCAGCCTGGTCACCACCAGGTTTATGTCTTCCTGTTTCGGGTTAGGCACGCTGTATACATCTAATAAGGCCTGGAAACCATTGGCAAACCTTACCAGTTCGGTGGTAAAAGCGGCTTCGTTTATGTATTCGCGGGCAAGGCTAATTCCTTCCAGCTTATCGTATTGCTGCTTTAGCTGCTGCAGCACGCTGCCATATTCGGCTTTGCGCTCGGGTGTGCTGTTGGCCCAGGTCTGGAACGCATCTTCCTGCGCTTTTTTGCGCTCCACCGCATTTAGTTTTTTAAGCCCGCGGTTTTCGCCGGTCCATTTTTTATGGTAGTTGCTAAGGCGCGCAAATTTAGAGGCATACTGAATCCGGACTTTATCGCTGGCTTTCATATCAGCACGCCAAATGTCAAGAATTTGCTTGCGAATGTTGATTCGGGCAGGGTTAAGGTCGTTATAGATCTCGTCTATGGCATACGAAGTTAGGTACTCCTGGGTGCGGCCGGGGAAACCGAAAACCATGGTGAAATCGCCTTTTTCAATGCCTTTTAGCGAGATGGGCAGATGGTGTTTGGGCTTGTAGGGCACATTGGTTTCGGCGTAATCGGCTGGCAACCCGTTGGCATCGGCATATACTCTAAATAGAGCGAAATCGCCGGTATGGCGGGGCCACATCCAGTTGTCGGTATCGCCGCCAAAATTGCCGATGCTTTGCGGCGGAGCTCCTACTAAACGTACGTCTCTAAAGGTTTCAGAAACATACATGTAATACTCGTTTCCGTAGAAATAAGGCTTAATGCTGGCATTATAATGCGTGCCTTGTGTAGCTTCTTTTACTATTTTATCTATGTTTTGCTGCACCAGTTTTTCGCGCTCTGCTTCCGGCAAATTCTTGGCAATTCCGTTAAGTACCTGCGCGGTTACATCTTCCATGCGCACGATAATGGTGGCGG
>JAFADQ010000143.1 GCA_023424725.1 Bacteroidota bacterium | reverse complement strand
TGCTCGCGCAGCACCAGCCGGGCTTGCTGAATAATGCCGATGCCTACTTCTGTGGGTACAACGGGTTGCTTGCTTCTATCGAAAAGTTTTACTCCCAGCGATTCTTCCAGCTTCTGAATCTGCATGCTGAGCGTTGGCTGGGTTACAAAACAAGACTCTGCGGCTTGCCCAAAACTTCGGTAAGAATCTACGGCTACTACGTATTCCAGTTGGGTGATCGTCATTTATAAATGTGCAGATTATAGATGTGCAGATGTGAAGATTTTAAATGTGCAAATTAAAGATGTGTGGATTTCTGTTTGGGGTCAGGGGGAAATTAGTTCTACACATATTACGTTTGCTTCATCCGTGCTACTTTTAGCAAGGCTGCCAGACTGATCGCATCAGTTATTTTTCCGTCTATGGCCATCTGAATTGCTTCCGATAAGGGCAGCCGCATTATTTTAAGGTCTTCGGTGTCTTCCCACTCGGTTTCGCCGGCGGTTAAATCTTGGGCTATGTACACAAAACCCACCTCGTTGCAAACCGAATTAGAGGTGTGAATGCGCATGATCTGCTCCCATTTATTAGCGGTAAACCCGGTTTCTTCGCGCAATTCTCTTTTGGCGGCCTCCAGCGGGTCGGTGCCAACTTTGCAGCCGCCTTCGGGTATTTCCCAACTGTATTCGTTTAAGGGGTAGCGGTACTGGCCAATCAGGTAAGTATAGCCCTCATCGTCAATCGGAATAACACCAACCGCGATATTTTTAAAGGTAACCACGCCATAAATTCCCGCGCCGCCCGATGGGTTGATTACCTGATCTTCGCGCACCGAGATCCAGGGGTTTTCGTATTTTAATTCGGAGCGTAGGGTTTGCCAGGGATTTTCGTGTTCGTTCATCTGTTGCGGGCATGTTTTTGGCCCTTGCAGCAAAGGTAAGAGTTGGTTTTTATTTCAGATTTTTACACCCAGGCCAATGCGGGCAGAAAATAATTTCGGCAGACCTGAAAACGTAAATTCACTTTCCCGCCTTTCTTTTACCGGTATGTTAGGTCTTCCTGGTAAAGGGTAGACAACCGGTTGTCGGAAATGCAAACGGGTATATTTAGATCTGCGAAAAGGCGATTGTTGAAGTGATAGCTAATTCTGGGAACTACAAAAAAGCGGACTCCTAAAGAATTGTCGGTGGTTGCGAATTGGTTAGAGGCAAGCGGGCTAATATATTGCCTTTGAAAATAAGGATTAACGGCGAATCCGAAAGATGGTACCCATTTGCTTTCTGCCATTTTTCTGGCATTTAGAATATACTCGTAGCGGGCAGAAATAAAGCTGGAAGAAAGAATTGACATGCCACCCGGATTTTGCCAACTCGTTGCAGTGCTTACCGATTCCTTATTGTTTAATCTGAAATCTGACAGCTCTATTTCATGAAAATTGCCCTTACCGGTTTTCCATTGCACTGCCGGCGACAGCCGCAATAGATCGTAGTTTCTGGTTTCGGTTCGGTAACCGGGCGTGCGATTTTCTGACGTAATGTGGTAGGTGCTATGGTTATACAGCTTTATCCCGACTTTATAATCGGGGTTAGGGTTTTGGGCTGAAACAGCTTGGGCATAGAAAACTAACAGAACAGGTAGGAAAGGGATGTTTTTCATAATGCCGAGTTTTGAAATTACAACGTCCATCAACATAAAGAATTGTGGTTTTCTCTACTTTATTAAAAAGAAAACATCGCAAATCCCCGGATTGCTTACACTCAGTATGGCTGGCTACTTTCTTTATCCTGAAAAATAAAACAGATAAGCAGTAAGTGGCAAAAAGCAGTGCATTCCAGACTAAACACCGGAAGTTTAGGCTTTAAGCAGTAAGTTTAATTACAAAAATCTCACTACTCAATACCCACTACCTAAAACAGCTTTTCATTCTCCTTATGTCGTTCCCCATCGCGGTTCGACTTCTTCTCCAGATTTTTCTCCAGCGCCTTGGTTAAATCTACGCCGGTTTGGTTGGCGAGGCAAATCAACACAAACAGTACATCGGCCAGTTCATCGCTCAGGTCTTTGTTTTTGTCAGATTCTTTAAACGATTGCTCACCGTATTGCCGGGCAATGATGCGGGCCACTTCGCCTACTTCTTCGGTGAGCATGGCCATGTTGGTGAGCTCGTTAAAATAGCGCACTCCGGTGGTTTTAATCCAGTCGTCGACGAGTTGCTGGGCTTGGGAGATTGTCATGAGTGGATGAGTGGATGAGTGGATGAGTGGATAAAGATTAACCCTGCAAATTAGGCGAAATTAGGCTGAACTAAGCGTTTAAGTTAGGATTCTAAAAGCGAAGCAACTATGGTTCAGTTATCTTCAGTCCTACAACCTTCAATCCTTCAATCTTCGATTCTTCAACGTTATGCTTTTTCCGCCATCAGATAATTTTTCACATAATCTTCAATTCCCTCCTCGAGGCTATAAAATTGCCTGCTGTAGCCTATGCTTTTCAGCTTCTGCATGTTGGCTTCGGTGAAGTATTGGTACGTGTCGCGGATATCGAGAGGCGTATCTTTAAACTGAATGTTCTCGGGCACGCCCATGGCTTTAAAGGTGTTGCGGGCAAGGTCCAGGAAAGTGCGCGCGGTGCCGGAGCCTAGGTTATAGATGCCGGAGTTTTTGCGGTGGTGCATCAGGAACATGCAAACTTCTACCACATCTTTCACATACACAAAATCACGCTTTTGCTCGCCGTCTAAATAATCTGGCCGGTGAGAGCGGAATAAAGTCATGCTGCCTTTTTCTTTTATCTGGTGGTAGGCGTGGTAAATAACCGAAGCCATGCGGTCTTTGTGGTATTCGTTGGGGCCGTACACATTAAAGAACTTCAGTCCGGCCCAGAAAAACGGTTTCGCGGTTTGCTCCAGCGCCCACACATCAAACTGCTGCTTGCTCCAGCCATACGGGTTCAGTGGTTGCAGTTGCGGAATAGTAGCCTCGTTATCGTCGTACCCAAACTCGCCGCCGCCGTAGGTTGCCGCCGATGATGCATACACCAGCGGAATTTGGTACTCGCAGCAGGCATTCCAGACTTTTTTGCTGTAGTCCAGGTTCAGGAGGTTCAGCAAATCAACATTTACTTCGGTGGTGTCGGTGCGGGCGCCGATGTGGAAGATAAATTCCACTTCTTCGTAATTCTCGTCCAGCCACTCAAAAAAATCGTTGCGGTCTACGAACTGACTGATCTTTTTGCCCTGCCAGTTAGGTTCTTTGCGGGCCGTAGAAAAATGATCTACCGCCACGATATTGTTGAAATTATCCTGGTTTAAACGGCCAATAAGGCAGCTTCCGATAAAACCCGCTGCGCCTGTTACTACAATCATCCGAAATAAAACTATGAGAGCCCTAAATTACAGTTAATTTTGCGAACCGTAGAAAGCGAGGGGCGATACCCATCGCTATGGTATTGCGCCCTTTCAGGGCTATGGGGTATAATTAGCCCTGAAAGGGCGGCATATCACAGTGATGGGTAACGCCCATCACTGCGTGCAAATTCTAAATCATGAAAATTCTGATTCAGACAAAAATTCAGACAATTCTCTGCCTGCTTATTCTCATAGCTGCAGGCTGCAATTCTACGGCCACCAGAGACCAAAAAGCAGAAACCACAACTATCACCGACGATCTTAGCCGCGAAATAATACTTACCAAACAGCCGCGCAAAGTAATGGCCCTCGCGCCGTCGCTTACCGAAATGTTGGCCACTATTGTTCCCGATAGCCAGATAATCGGGCGTACGCACCAATGCAATTATCCGGAGTGGGTAGAAAAGTTGCCCGTCGTAGATGTAATGCCGCTCGACATAGAAAAACTGCTGCAGCTAAAACCCGATATCGTGTTTACCATGGAAGGCATGACCTCGCTCGAAAATGCCGAAAAACTGCAGCAGCTCGGCATACCGGTTTATTACCAGAAATACGATAAAGTAACCGATATTTTCTCTGGTTTGGTGGATATAGGCACCATTTTGGGCCACGCAGACCGCGCCCGGCAAATAGCCGATTCGTTAGACATGGAGTTGGCCAAAATTTACCGCACCGGTGTAAACCGCCACAACCCAACCCGTATCATCGCGCTGGCATGGCAAGACCCTATTATGGTGTACGGCTACCACAACCTTTTCACCGACAAAGTGCGCATCGCCGGCGGCATAAACCCCATAGACAGTACCCTGCGCGAACCGTACCCCACCATTACCCGCGAATATTTGCTAAAGCTAAACCCCGATGTTATCATTAGCCGCGATTTTGGTTTTGCCGGAATGGATACCTCATTTTTTAAGCGCTACCCCGAACTAAAGGCCCTGAAAGCGTACAAAACCAAACGAATCGGGTCGGTAAATGTAGATTTAATGGAGCGCCCCACGCCCCGCGTCGTACAATCTGTTAAGGAAATAAAAGCCTTGCTGTAGTGGCCAAACCGCTGATGTACATACTGTTCACTATTCTGCTTTTTGCGGTTTGCATTGCGGTGGGGTTGCGCGTGGGCAGTTTCGAGACCAGCTACCAAACCATCTGGCAGGCGCTTACAAACTACAACCCAAGCCAGCCCGAGCACCTTGCTATTGTAGAATTGCGCCTGCCGCGCCTGCTGCTTGCCTTCGCGGTGGGGGCAAGTTTGGCCCTCGCAGGGTATTTAATGCAGGCGCTCATCAATAATTCCCTCGCCGATCCGTTTATTCTGGGCTCCGCAGCCGGTGCCTCGCTGGGCGCTAACATCGCGTATTTTGGTATAGTGCCGTTCTATATTTTGGGTATTCATTCGCCGCCGCTTATGGCTTTTGCTGGTTGTTTGCTGGTAACCTTGGCCGTAGTAGCGCTGGGCTACCGGCAAGGCCAGCTTATTCCGTCGCAATTATTACTTGCCGGAATCGCGCTGAATGCCTTGCTCGGCGCGCTGGTAAGTTTGCTCACTTATCTTTCCGAAACCGAAGGAAAGCTCCGCGCCATTGTTTTCTGGACGATGGGTGGTTTCGAGCGCGCCGCCTGGGATAATATCGCCTATCCGTTTGTCGCGGTTACTTTAGCCCTTATTCTTTTCGTATTTTTGCAGAAACGCCTCGATTTGCTGCTCATGGGCGCTGCCCGCGCCGAAGCCCTGGGCGTAAATGCCCGGTCTACGCGCTGGCTGGTGCTGGTGTCGGCATCGGTAATAACCGGGTTTGCGGTGGCGCTTAGCGGCCCAATCGGCTTTGTGGGCTTAATCGTTCCGCACGTAGTACGGGCATTATTAGGCGTTACAGGCCGGCTGAATATGCTGTTCTGCAGCTTGCTGGGCGGTGTTTTCCTGATGGGCTGCGATCTGTTGGCGCGGGTGCTGTACCCGCCTGCCGGGTTGCCCGTAGGCATAATAACCTCGCTGTTCGGCGTGCCGTTTTTTATCTATTTATTGAGCCAAAAGACATACCGTTTTCATTCATGATATACCTGAGCCGGGCCGAGCACTTTAACGCCGCCCATAAGCTTGCCAACCCAAACTGGACCGACGAGAAAAACCGCGAGGTGTTCGGCCCCTGCGCCAACGCCAACTGGCACGGCCACAATTACGAGCTCATCGTCACCGTAAAGGGCAAGCCTCTTCCCGATACCGGCTTTGTGATGGACCTAAAGAAACTCTCCGACCTCATCCGCGAGCACGTAACCGAGCAGGTAGACCACAAAAACCTCAACCTCGACGTCGATTTCCTCCGCGGCAAAATGGCCTCCACCGAAATCCTCGCCATCGAATTCTGGAAAATCCTCGCGCCTTTAGTACAGCAACATTCCGCCGGAAACGCCACTTTACACAGCATAAAACTGTACGAAACGCCCCGCAATTTTGTAGAGTATTTGGGGGAAGAGTAAAACCCCTCCCCAACCCCTCCCCCTTAGGGAGGGGCTTATGCAGAGCTGCGCATTTTTAATAATTAAATTCGCGCAGCACCTATTTTCTCCCTTTCCCTAAGGGGGAAAGGGCCGGGGATAGGGGTTTTTAACTGTTGGGCGCTGCCTCCGGCCCGGGCTATCCGCTGCAATCTTTTTGCCGGAAGCCCCGTAACGTCGCTCTTCAGAGCGGTAAAACAACCTGCAACACCCAAAAAAACGGCCATCACAGGGCAAAAAGGATTTCCGCTTCTATCCCTAGCGCGAACCTCTGCTCCCAAACCATGAATTAATTTGTTACTTTGCACCAGTAAAAGGAGTTTGTTTAATAACCCCTCTCTGCCCTCCGTGCATCTCTCCCGAAGGGAGAGAACTGAAACACTTGCTGCACCTCAACCGGGAGCACAAGTTCAAACGGAGCTACGAAAACCCCTCTCCCTTTGGGAGAGGTTAGGGAGAGGGGTAAAACGAATCTGCGAAGCACCAATTATTAAAATTAACTAGAAGAATAAAAGATAGCGAAGAACAATACTTCCCCTCCACCACCCCACAAACCGAGCCTTACAGCCTAACAGCGAGCAAACGAACATGAAATATTACCTGATTGCCGGCGAGCGCTCCGGCGATATGCACGCCGCCAACCTGATGCGGGAAATTAAGCTTCAGGACACCGAAGCGCAGTTCCGGTTTTGGGGCGGCGACCAGATGCAGGAGCAGGGCGGCGAGCTGGTAGTACATTACCGCGAACTGGCTTTTATGGGTTTTATTGAGGTGCTGGCCAGTATTTTCAAGATAACCGCGCTGCTAAAACGTTGCCGCGAAGACATAGCAGAGTACAAGCCCAATGTGGTAATTCTGGTGGATTATGCCGGTTTCAATATGCGCATCGCCAAGTATTGCAAAACCCACGGTATCCGCACTTTCTTCTATATCTCGCCCAAAATATGGGCCTGGAACGAAGGCCGCGTAAAAGGAGTTAAGCAGAACATCGACCGCATGTTTACCATCCTTCCCTTCGAAACCGACTTCTACAAAAAGCACGATTATGCGGTAGATTACGTGGGCAATCCCATCGCCGACACCGTTGCCGGGCACCAGGTAAACCCCAACTTTAGAGAGCAAAACAAACTCGGCGATAAACCTATTATCGCCATCTTACCAGGCAGCCGCAAACAAGAACTAGAGTCGATGCTGCACTTTATGGTGAGCATCTTGCCATCCTTCCCCGATCATACTTTGGTAATTGCCGCGGTTTCTAACCTCGATGCCAAATATTACGAAGCTTTCCGCCGTCATGACCGCGTAAAAATCGTTTACGACCAATCGTACGATCTGCTAGCTCATTCTGAAGCCGCTTTAGTTACTTCCGGAACAGCAACTTTAGAAACCGCCCTGTTTAATGTGCCGCAGGTGGTGTGCTACAAAGGCAGTTTGGCATCTTACTTAATTGCCCGCGCGGTTATTAAAGTAAAGTATATCTCGCTGGTAAATCTGGTAGCCGAAAGAGCCGTGGTTCCGGAGCTGATTCAGGAGAACTTTAAACCATCGTACCTCATTGCCGAGCTCCGCAAGATCCTTTTCGATAAGCAAGCCCGTCAGGCACAGTTAGATGGCTATGCCGAAATCCGGCAGAAACTTGGCCAGCACCAGGCAGCGAAAAAAGCCGCAGAGCTGATGGTGGGGTATTTGAAGCGTAGTGCGTAGTGCGATTTGCGTAGTGCGACTATTAAATCTGCGAGCAAACCTTCCAGGGGCTTTTTCAGACCTGGAAGCGTTTTCTTTTTTTTACTACACCCTATCCCAAACCTGTCATTGCGAGCGATAGCGCGGCAATCGGGTTGTTCCTCCTATTAGGCTGTTACGCGCGCTTTTTTGGGCTTTGCAGCATGAATAAACTCTCTCGCTATTCCCCAGATTGCTTCACTATCGTTCGCAATGACAGCGTAAATTTGAGAGCTGCGCTGCGATTTGGCAAAAGCTAATTCCCTTATAATTTATTTCCAGATAATAACCCCAATTCTAACCCGTCGTACCAAAAGCCATAGCCTGCAAAAGTTGCGGGTGCTTTAGCAATCAAACTTAACCAACAATACTATGGCTAACGAGAAAGATAATAACCAGAACGAAGCAAATAAGAACAGCAAGCCAACCAAACCAACCAGCAGCGATTATTCGCAACCCATGCCCGACGAATATTCTAACGAGGCCAACCACCGCGGCGCAACAGATTTAGGCACCGAAGGCACCAAGCCAACTGCCAGCCAGCAGCAAGGGCAGGGCGCCTGGAATGCGCCAAATAAAGATAACCAAAGCGGTAAAAATAACTCAGGCAATGAGGATGATAACGGCTCTGACGGCGGAAAACAGTCTTGATAAATAATTAATTGTAAAGGCCACATTTTTGCCCGTTACAGCATAAATAAAAAGCCTCTGCCGATATTCTCAGCAGAGGCTTTTTATTGTCGCATTACGCATTACGTAAATCGCACTACGCCTACGCCACTTTCAATTTCTTTAGCGGCGATTTCTCGAACTTCTCGGCAACGTAATCGGCAGTAATTACCAGATCGGTTATTTCGTCCTGAGAGGGCAGCTCGAACATAGCGTCGGTCATGATGGCTTCGCAGATAGAGCGGAGGCCACGGGCGCCGAGTTTGTAATCGAATGCTTTCTCTACGATGTAATCCAGGGCTTCATCGTCGAAAGAAAGAGATACGTTCTCCATCTCGAACAGGCGCTTGTATTGCTTCGTAATTGAGTTTTTCGGCTCTGTTAAGATCAGCCGCAGGGTTTCGCGGTCCAGCGGGTTAAGGTGTGTAACAACTGGCAAACGGCCGATCAGTTCCGGAATTAATCCGAAGCTGCGCAGGTCCTGAGA
>JAFADQ010000107.1 GCA_023424725.1 Bacteroidota bacterium | reverse complement strand
GAGCAGGACCTTGTTTATCATCGCGCCAGGCATTGCCATGTTTACAGCTTCTATGACGAGCGCAGTGGTTCCGTTTGGCAACACCCTTATTATTGAAGGCAAAGAAATTATGCTGCAGGCCATTGAGGTAAACATTGGCGTGCTGTATATTTTCGGGCTTGTGGCGATGGGTGTGTACGGGATTATGATCGGTGGCTGGGCGTCCAACAATAAATTCTCGTTGCTGGGCGCGATTCGGGCGGCATCGCAAAACATTAGTTACGAGCTGGCGATGGGATTGTCGCTGATAGCGGTGCTGATGATGGCGGGCTCGTTGTCGTTGCGCGACATTGTGCTGCAGCAAACCGGCGGGCAAGGCATGGGCAACTGGAATTTCTGGAACGTGGTGTACCAGCCGGTGGCGTTTATCGTGTTTTTGGTGTGCGCTTTTGCCGAGACCAACCGTACGCCTTTCGACTTGCCTGAATCGGAAGCCGAGCTTGTAGGCGGTTACCACACCGAGTACAGCGGCATGGGCCTTGGCTTGTACCTGTTCGCGGAGTATGTGAATATTTTTGTGGTATCGGCGGTGATGGCTACGCTGTTCTTCGGAGGCTTCAATTTCCCGTTTATGCACGATTTGGGCTTGTCGCATAACGCCATTACCATTATTGGTGTAATAGTGCTGTTCGCGAAGATCTTTTTCTTTATTTTCTTCTTTATGTGGGTGCGCTGGACATTGCCGCGTTTCCGCTACGACCAACTAATGAACCTGGGCTGGCGTTACCTGATTCCGATCTCGCTGGTGAACATACTTATTACGGGAGCTGTAATCCTGTTTTTTGATAAATAGAATTGGTTGATGATTGAAAAGACGTCACCCCCGGCTCCTCTCCAAATGAGAGGGGAGAAAAAGGAGCCAAAGGCAGGTTTGTTATTTTGAATAATCAAAATTTGCGTAGCTCCGAATAAGCCCCTCCATAAGAGGGAGGGATTGGGGAGGGGTTTCCAACAATCAGCAACTAACAACCAACAAATAAAAAATGCAACTGACAAATAGACGCAAGCACATGGTAAAGAAGGAGCTCACCTTTGCGGAGAGCATCTACCTTCCTGCCGTTTTTCAGGGGCTGAGCATAACCTTGAAGCACTTCTTTAAAAAGAAGGCCACCATACAATATCCGGAGCAACTGCGCCCGTTTAGCCCCGTTTACCGCGGCCAGCACGTTTTAAAACGCGACGACCAGGGCCGCGAGCGCTGCACAGCCTGCGGTTTGTGCGCCGTGTCGTGCCCGGCAGAGGCCATAACTATGGTGGGCGCCGAGCGCAAAAAAGGCGAAGAGCATTTGTACCGCGAAGAGAAATATGCGGCATCTTATGAGATAAACATGCTGCGCTGCATTTTCTGTGGGTTGTGCGAAGAGGCCTGTCCGAAAGAGGCAATTTTCTTAACCTCCGACAGAATGGTGCCCGCCAAATATGAGCGCGAAGATTTTATGTATGGCAAAGACCGTTTGGTAGAGCCGAAGAAAGAAAATTAGTACCTCACCCCCGACACCTCTCCACAATGAGAGGGGCTTAAAGGAGCTTCGCAAATTTATTTGAAATAAAAATCTGCGAAGCTCCGCTTTCTCCCCTCTTAGAAGGAAGAGAGGCCGGGGGCGAGGTTAACACATAAATCAGTAATTTTACACCGGAATTTACCCGGCTGCAAAGGCCAAAAAACAGGCAAACAGCAACCAACTCCGAAACCAACCTATGTCAGTAGCAGAAATAATGTTTTTTGGGCTCAGCACGTTTACGCTGTTTTGCGCCCTAATGGTGGTGTTCTCTAAAAACCCGGTGCACAGCATCCTTTTCCTGATCCTTACCTTTTTTAGCATTTCGGGGCATTATATTTTGCTGAATGCGCAGTTTCTGGCAATCGTGAACATTATCGTGTATGCCGGGGCCATTATGGTGCTTTTCCTGTTCGTGATAATGTTCCTGAACCTGAACAAAGCCGCCGAGCCCAAACAAAGCAACATCCTGAAATTCGCGGCGGTAATATCTGGCGGCATGTTGCTCGTAATTATGGTGGGCGTGTTGCGCGGTGCCAATGTGGGCGCTACCGGAGGACAAATAGAGGGATTCAGCTCGCAAATAGGTTTGATAGAAAACCTGGGCATGGTGCTCTTTACCGATTTCCTTTTGCCGTTCGAGCTTGTGTCGGTGCTGTTTTTAACAGCTATTGTAGGAGCGGTTTTGCTGGGTAAAAGAGAAGCGAATTCGTAAAAAGATTTAGAGTTTATAGAAAAAGGAGAGCTGCGAGGTTCTCCTTTTTTTGTTAGCAAATTGTAATTCGTAGGGCTGAAGCCCAACGCTACGTAGCGTAAAAGAGTTTTAATTGATTTGTTCATCTCTTACATAACCGGCTACTGCCCGGCCTGAAGGTCCTGGAGAGAATGAACCAGGAATACTTAATTCGACGACGCAACGTATCCAAGGCCTTCAGGCCGGGGAGCTAAGGTTTAATAAGCGAAGTAAACCAGATCAAACAAAATATGCCTTATTAATGCGTAGCGTTGGGTTTTTAACCCTACGCGAATAGCTAAAGCATGAAGACCAGGGTGATCAACCAAACATGGCAGTTTTCCTGTTTACTGGCTCTGCACGCCTATTAAAAGTTTGATTATTAATCGAACTCAGGCTGTTAATTTCCTGTTCTCACCCACCTCAAAATTTTCTTCTGCACAACCACCAGTCTACAGAAAACCTCCCTCCTCCTTTTATCAGCAAAAATAAACTGCCCAGTAGCATGGCCCAGTCGGTGCGGCTGGCGTGCAGCATTTCCCAGAAACCTTTGGTGGCCAGAATATCGGTTTTGGTAGTGGCCATGGCAACAAGCATAATAATGATCAGCGGAAGGCTGGCCAGCCGCGTGAGTAAACCCAGAAGTATAAGAGCGCCGCAAATCACCTCGAAACCACCCACAAAACTGCCCAGCAACTCGGGCTCGGGCAAGCCTATTTTAGCAAAGCGGCCAGCGCCACGGGTTTCCGGGAAAAGAAATTTCTGGATTCCTTCGGAAAGAAAAACCGCGCCAACCAACAAGCGGATGAGGATAGTTGCGAGGTTGTTATCGGTGCGAATGAGTTGTAGAGGCATACGGAGCATACGAAAACCAGCAACTCAAAAGTACTTACCTAACTATAACACACAAAATCCGACCTTTACCAAAAAGCGCCGTATACCAGAACCGCTTTTCTGGCTATCAGCAGAAATAAACCGGCAAACAGGATTTTACATAACACCTTCTTTTTATGATTCAGGAAGTTTCTGTGGTCACATTTACAAATAATAAGTTAGCGATTTTCTTTTTCAGCCTGTGGTTTTCTCTCTCTTCGGCATCGGTTTTGGCTCAAACAGCCCCAGATTCTGCCCAAACCAGCATAATTGTTGCCGATACTTCTAAAATAAAAAACCAGGAAGACCCGCGCGACCCGTACCTGCGCAAAGGCCACCTGCGCCGGGGCTTAATTATGCCGGCAGCTTTGTTCGCAGTGGGGTTTGCCTTGATAGACAACCCGGTGTACGACCGCCACGACATACGTTACGACCTGCGTACCCGGCATTTCCCGAACTTTAAAACCAATGTAGACGATTACCTGTTTTTCGCGCCCGCTGTTGGTTTGGCGGCGTTCGATATTTTCTCGTCGCAAAACAAGCACGACATACGCAGGCAAATTGGCTTAATGGCAGCTTCGGGTGCGCTTGCCTCGGGTATAATGTGGCCACTAAAAGTTATTACTGATGTAGAGCGGCCTAACGGGAAGCCTCATGCCTGGCCGTCGGGGCATACCACCTACGCGTTTGTGGTGGCCACCATGGTTAGCCGCGAATTCAGGGGCAAGAGTAAATGGATCGGGTTTGGTACGTATACCGTTGCATCGGCTACTGGCGTTATGCGAATTTTAAATGATGCGCACTGGGCTTCGGATGTGCTGGCAGGCGCCGGTGTAGGAATTTTATCTACCAACTTAGTTTACCTTGCCCACGACCGCTGGTTTAATAAAAAGGGTTTGAATACCACTATGGGCCCTGCCCTGCTGCCTAATGGCTCTATGGGTTTGGGTATGGTGATTCATTTAAAGTAAACTAAACTTTGTAAAGAATTTTCTTAAGGCAAACAGGCTATAAAAAGAATTTAAAATTCTGGCTTAATTCCCTGGATCCATATCCGGGAAATCGGGAGATAAGCGGCCGCCGGTAAACTCCAGCTCCAGCCCGACAATGGGCGTAAAGGTGTTGGTTTTTATTTTTTCCTGAAGCCTGTTTCCCGGTTCGGTTTCGGGTTTTTGATACCGGTATTTGGTTTGGCTAATGGCGAATAAGGTTATTTCCCAGCGTTTTGAAACCGGATAACTTGCCATTACTTCAAACCGGGTTCGGTCTATAAAGCGCACCGACTGGCCCTGCTCAGGAGCGTTTAGTTCGAACATGGCTTCCAGTTCGGCGCCAATTTCAATCTCTTTTTTAAAGAAATTCAGCTTGCGGTTGTAGCCGGTATTGCCACGGATACGGTTTTCGGGCTCTATTTTTTCGGCTTCGGCAGAGGTGTCTTTTGCCCGGATGTGCTCGAACAAAATCCGGCTTTCGATCTCCGATTTTTCGAAGTCTTTTTCGTGCCCCAGCCAAAACCGCGAATACCATTTCACTTCTTCTTCCTCAAAAGAAACCCGCTGAGATAAGCCCAGATACGTTTCTTTCAGCACAAGCCGTTCGTAACCAACGGTTGCCCTTATATCTTCGAAATGAGAGAGCAGGCCGCTTTTTTTTATGTTGCCTTCTGTTTGCCGCGCAACGTGCCTGTACTGATGATCGAAATAAAATAAACTTTTGGGAGTGTACTGGTATTCGGCCTCCACGCCTGCCCAAACCTGCAAATACTCCACCTCGTTTTTTACCTGCGCGGCAACAAAAAGCGGGCACAAACCGAGAAAAATTAAAATAAAAAACGGGCGGATCAATGTTTTAAGATAAGAGAAATTGAGGAACCACTACAATTCTGCGAAACAGAAATTAACCTATAACGAAAGCCAGTTTTGCACCAGCCAAACAAACCCTGCAACGCCCAATAATGCGGCCGTCACGAATAGAAAAAACTTATAGATTTGCAGCTTTTCCCGCTTCTCCTCCAGGTACTTTTTAATTTCTTTATCTTCTTTCATAGTAAAATTTAGCTCTGTATTCAGGCCACGTCACAGCCCGATCATCACCGAAACGCCATAATTGCCCGGCCCTACCTGCGGAACCACCGCCATGTTTCGTTTTTTGATCAGCTTCTGCTCAAGCCAATCGTAGGCCCAAATGGTAAATTTAGCCGAGGCAAAACCAACTACCGCGCCCGCCAGCACATCAGACGCCCAGTGGTTATTGTGGTATAACCTGCTGAAGCCAACCGCAGTAGCCGCTGTGTAAGCAATGGGCGCTACCCACTTTTTTTCGCGGTACATGGTAGACAAAACGGTGGCGGCGGCAAAGGCGGTTGATGTATGCGACGACGGAAACGACCGGTTAGGTTCGCCGGCAAACCAATTATCTTTTAGCTCTGCTGAGTTTGGCCTGATACGGCCGAACGTGCGTTTCAGGTTTGAGGTTACGCCATCGTTCAGGTAATACGTAGCAAGGCCGATTACGGCGGTTTTTCGGGCGCGTTTATCTTTTGCTACTAACCCGTAGGCCATAAACGCACCGAACATGGGCTGTATAGTAGCGCCACGGCCCAGCGGCTCGGCCCAGGCCGAAACACTTTCTTTAAACGGACTTTTTTCGTTAGGGATTTCGTCGCGCCAGGGCTGGTCTATATTATAATAAGTGCTCGTCCAGATGGCAGAAAGTGCAACTGGGGCGATCACGAAACGGCTTAAATTCTTGTTGCGGTTCACGAAGCGGTGCACCGGCGTATTCCACCGTTTCAGCTCCGGTTCAGAAGAATCAGGCGCCGGAAATTGCGGGGAATAAACAGATAGATAGTTAGTGTCTGACGGCACTAAAATTGATGCTTCCTGGCCTTTGGCATCAGTCAGAAACAGGCTTAAAAACAGGATTAAAGTTGGGATGATCGGTTTCTGCATTTTCTTTCGGTTTTCTCTTTCACAAAGCTTTTTCACGTAAACTTTTACACCTCACCCCCAGCCCCTCTCCAAATGAGAGGGGAGAAAGTGGAGCCTGCGGCAAATTAAATTACTGGCTTAGCCAGATGCAGATTGATATAAATGCACAGGTTGCGGAGATGAAATATTTAAAAAACAGAAAGGCTGCGGCGGCCAAAAAAGTGGCTGCCGCAGCCAAACCGTTTATAATTTATATTGGTACAAAACCCCTTCTTCGGTGCTGATTAGCAGGTTTTGGTTATCGATAAACTCGCTGCCTTCGGTTTGCCCGGCTCCTTTTGTGCTGATGATTTTGGGCGTGGCTTTCAGAATATCGGCCATACCGGAACCGGAGTAAATAAGCAGGCTTTCTTTGGTGAGCAAAGCCATGGTTTTTCCGTCCGGACTCAGGCTCGCGCTGGTAACTTCGCCGTCAATTTTCAGCTCGGTTACTTTTGTTGCCACGTGGTTTCCTGGTTCTGCCGGAATTGTATACACTTTGCTGGTTTGCTGGCGTCCGCGGTCGCGCGAGAACAAATAAATTTGCCCGTTGTGCCAGAGCGAGCCCTCGCTGTCGAAGTTGCGCTCTTTCTTTTTGGGCGGAAAATCCTGCTGGTCTGGGTAAGAGAATTTTATTTCCGACACTTTATCGGGGCTTGCCGGATTTACCCGGTACACCACTAGGTCTTTGCGGTTGTTATCGTTATTTCCGCAATCGCACACCAGAATATTCC
>JAFADQ010000397.1 GCA_023424725.1 Bacteroidota bacterium | reverse complement strand
GGTGTGCGCAGGGCATCCATGGCGCGCTCCAGCTTGCTGTCCAGCTCCCAGGCGTTGTGGTGATCCAGCTTTTCCTGCACCTCGCCCTGGCGTGCCAGCAACTTATCGAAATCGGCATCCGGATCGGCAAAAGCTTCGTTAATTTCTTCAAACTCTTTCAGTAACGCAACCACTTCGGCAACGCCTTCTTCCACAATTTCGCGCACGGTTTTGGCGGGGTCCAGCTTTGGCTCCTGCTCCAGGTAACCTACAGAGTAACCAGGGCTAAAGGCCACATCGCCGATATACTCTTTGTCTACACCCGCGATAATTTTAAGCAGGCTGGACTTGCCCGATCCGTTAAGACCCAGCACGCCAATTTTAGCGCCATAAAAAAACGACAGGTAAATATCTTTCAAAACTTGCTTTTTAGGAGGGAAGATCTTTCCCACCCCGGCCATCGAGAAAATAATAGTTGGATTGTCTGACATATTTTTGGTATTGAGTATAGCGTATTGCGTAGTGCGACAAAAGAACCTGAATATTTTATATTTAATTGACGACTAATAAAGCAAAAAGTACTATTTTGAGCCGTAATTTAAAGTGAGAATCGCATTACGCACTACGCAATACGCAATTCGATTTTCTTTTCTGCGCAAATATCGTAAAATTTACCCTGCTGTAGCAGAAACTGCGTAGCATTGTGTAATCTTGTAGAGTAACAAAGAATATATTACCGCCCCACAGACCTATGGAAAACAACGAGCTGCTGGAAGAAGCCAAGAAATACGGCGAGATCCGCGATGGAAAAGTCTACTTAAAGCCCTTTATGGATTACCCCGAAAGGCAGGTGGGCGAAGTAAAAGATAAAGACGACGAAGCGCTGGAGTATTTTGCGCGCCGCTTCGAAACATTTGCCGAAAAAGTAGATGTATTGCTGAAAAAGCTGGAAGAGGCCGAAAACAAAGGCTCTTTTTTAATGAAAGTGCTGCACATGAAAGAGCAAATTGGCTCTTATGAAGCCATAGGCGATTTTACGGCGCTTCACCGCTTGCTTTCTAATGCCGAAAATGAAATAAAGGCCATTATAAGCCGCAACCGCGAAAAAAACCTGGAGGTAAAAATTGCCATTATTACCGAAGCCGAAGAGCTGCAGAACAGCCACGACTGGCAGGCAGCCACCGACAGATTTAAAGAACTGCGCCAGAACTGGATAAAAACCGGCCCGATAGAAAAAGGCCTCTCTGATGAAGTAGAAGAGCGCTTCCGCACCGCTACAGATAAGTTCTTCGAGCGCAAAAAAGAGTTCTTTAACGATAAGCAGCAAATGCAGAAGCAGGCTATAGATCGATACCGGGCGCTTATAAAAGAATCGGAAGAGCAGAAAAAGGCCGAGGACTGGCAGGCCGCTACCCGCCGCATGAAAGAGCTGCAGGAAGAGTGGAAAACCGTAGGCGGCAATTTACCCCGCAAACTTTCTACCGACCTCTGGAACAGCTTCCGGAAGGTGCACAACGAATTTTTTGAAGGGCTGAAAGATAAAATGAACAGCCAGAAAGCCGAATCGAGAGAGAAGTTCCTGGAAGATAATCTTGGCAAAAAAACCGCTCTGGTAGAAGAAGCCGAAACCCTGATGAACAAGCCCTTGCCGGAAGCCATTGCGCATGCCAAGCAGCTGCAGGCCGAGTGGAAAAAGGTGGGCCCTGTAAAACAACCCGAATCTGACCAGATATGGGAGCGCTTTATGAAAGCCTGCGACAAAGTGTTTGAGCTCAGCAACGCCGATTATGTGCTTCGCAAAAAGCAGGTGATAAACGAAAACTCTAACCAGCAGCAAATAAACCAGGCCCGAATCAACATCCTCAACGATTTTATAAAGGGCGACCGCCAGGAGCTGGAAGTGCTGGATACTAACCTTGGCAAACTTGCCGACATCCCAAATAATATTGCTTTCCGCGAAATGCTTCAGAACAAGATACGGAGCTTTAAACGGCGCATTAGTACCAAGCAGGAGCTGATAAGTTACTTAAAAGACAAGCCTACTGCAACAGAGAAATCAGAAAGTTAAAGCTTATAAACCAGGCTATAACCTGAAAATTTTACGAACACTAAACACAAACCATGAAAAAAACATTACTGGCAGCAGGTATTTTACTTGCAACCACCTCGCTTAAAGTAAACGCCCAGGATCAGGGATTCCATGCAGGCCTGACCACTGGCTATTATTACACTACCATCTTAGATAAAGGCCTGTTCGATAGCCCAACCTACGACCATCAAACAACTTTTAGAGCTGCGCCGATAGGCCTTGCGCTTGGTTACCAGTGGGAGGGCGGAAACGGCATACAGGTAGAAGTTATCAGCGCTAAAATAGGCCAGGAAATGGATATCAAAACATTAGATGCGCCCGGCGGGAACTTTATTGTATCCGGGAAAAAAGAGATCAACCTGAATTATATCCAGATACCGGTATTGTTTAAAAAACAATTCGGAGAAGGAAAGGCTAAATTTAACTTTCACCTTGGCCCGCAGATTTCTTTAATGGGGAAAGGGCAGGATGTTGAAACATTTTCTTTAAGTCCGGTAATTTATACCGGCACCGGCGATAATTACCAATCGGAAACTCCGGGCGAAGAAAAAATAATCGGATCTACAGAAAAAGGCGATAACGCAGAATATGAGTTCAATAAAACCGCGATAGGTGGTTTGGTAGGGTTTGGCGTTGATTATTTCTTTAACGAAAATCTATACTTGTCGGGCAACTTAAGACTTGGCTATAATTTTACCGAGATACGGAAAGAAGAAGGAGGAAGCAAATTTGTAGACACTGCTACTAATACAAGTAGCGAGCAGGTTAAATTATATCAGAGCGAACTTCGCAGCGCTGCTTTTGGCGGAATACAGATTGGAATACATTACATGTTTCTTCAGTAGCGCTAAGGTGTAGCTTTACTGCATCAGAGCATGTTTAATTTTTCTTTCCGGCTCCGGAGATAAAAGTTAAACATGCTCTTTGTTACCGGCATTAGCCCACACCCTTAATTCAGAAACAACCATGAAAAAAACATTACTCGCAGCAGGTGTTTTGCTGGCGCTTGCCTCTATAAACGCTACCGCGCAGGAGCAGGGTTTCCACGCAGGCCTTACTACAGGCTACTATTATACAACCATATTAGATAAAGGCCTGTTCGATAGCCCAACCTACGACCACAAAACCAGTTTTAGCTCAGCGCCGGTAGGTTTCGCGGCTGGTTACCAGTGGGAGGGCGGCAACGGCATTCAGGTAGAGCTTATTCGCGCCAAT